>NZ_JBQCGW010000080.1:0-41295 GCF_051955275.1 Pseudobacter sp.
ATTTATCTTTTCCTTCCTTGAAGGTCTTCAGTCTGTTGCAACGGCCATAATCGTAAGAGCTGACCTGGCATTCGCCTTTCAGAATGCCTTCTTCATCGATCTTCCCGTTGAGGGTTATGAAGTGGCGGAAGGTGTTCTTGTTGTTCCAGAGTGTTACAAATTGTCCGCTTTCCCCGTTGAGCAGGTATGCTTCGGTACCAAGTACATCTTCAGGGATGAGGCCAGGTGTGCTTGATTTATCGGAGGCATCCATCACGTACACATTGTCTCCGATGCTTACCAGTACCAGCACATTGTTGAACTGTTCCATGAAAGGGTAGGCGGGTGTAACCTGTCCATGATCGCGGGTGCTTACCAGGAGCGGCTTCGCTTCAACATCCGCATCGCGGAGCAGGTTCAGCAGAATGAGGTTGATATCTCCTGAAGAACCGGTGCGTTTGTTGTAAGCTTCTTTTACACTGGTGCAGTAGAAATCATGATGTCCATCCCAGGCCATATTCTTCTGTACGTGGTGGAAGATGGCATTCATCTTCTCAAGGGGCGTGGTGGCTTTGGCCGTGATGCTGTTCATGGCATCATTCTTCAACAGGTTCTTTTTGATCTGGAGACCGAAGTACTGGCTTTCCATCAGGGTTTTGGTGAGCTGGGCCCAGCTGTTGGTAAGGTTTACCGGCAATTGGTTCGGGAACTGCACGGAAGAGAGCTGGAAAGTAACACGCTGAAGATAATCCTTCACTGCACCCATATACGGCTCATCTTTCAGCGCCGGGATATTCTTCATTTTATAGAAGTACTCATTTGCCGTGTACTGGATATTTTCTCTTTCCAGGGTAATGCTCTGGCGGAACTCCTCGCGTTTCTGTTCTACTGGAAAGCTGAGGTTGGCATTGGTGGTGAATTTGAAATACTCGGGAATTGTGAGCCGGAAGGCGCTCACACGTGTAGGGATGCGGTCCTGGAAGATCCAGGGATCAACGCTCTGTACGCTCTCGCGGATGATGGTGTAGCGGTATTCGAGCACGCTCTGACCAACTTTCACATCAGGGAAAGTGAATTTCATGGCAGATACGTTCTGGTTTACTTTTTCGCGGAAGAATGATTTTTTGTCCACTTTTGTTTCCACTACTTTACCGCCTGCATCCAGGTTGTAGGTAACGGCATCCACATCCAGCAGTTTCTCATAGTTGTCGTCCGTTACATAAGGGATCTTAACTGTTGCATGGTCCATACCTTTTTCTTTGAAGATCTTAAGCCTTACGCGTTTTTCGATCTTCATGGCAAAGATCCAGTGGCTGCCGCGCTGGAATTCAACTGTGCCTGATTCCAGCAGGATCATGGCTTCTGCATCTTTTTCAATGTCACAGTTTTTCAGTTCGAGATCGGCTTTGTCAACCTTGCCGAAACCTGGCAGGTCTTTGTCTTTCTGGGCATACAAAGCCATTACCGGCAGGCAGGTGATGGCCAGGAGAAGAAGTTTTTTCATGTTGTTCTTTTTGTTTTAAGTGTACAGGGCAGGTACAGCTACTCTCCGAGAATTACCAGTTTTACGCCGTCGGATTTATGGATGGTCTGGAAGAAATCCGACAGGGCAGGATATTCCTTTGCAGGAATAATATGTTTTTTCAGGATTAAAGATGTGATAACGGTAATGCCTTTCCCATCTGCATTTTTTGATACTTCTTTTCGGTAATATCCGTACTGTGTATCCAGCTCTTTCACGGGCGGAAGGGCATCGGGTGTCCACCCGTCTGGCAGATGGTACACGGTTGTATCCGTTTTCTGATAAGGGAATTGAAACAGATAATCTTTGGTCCGGTTGCTGTCTGGTTTCACTTCCTCATCACAGATATTATACATCCTTGGCCGGAAGAAGTATTTGCTGCCGGCTTTGAAATCATACACCTGGTCGTACATGAAATCAATTCTGAATTCATTTTCTTTCCCGTTTTCCGCTTCCGAAAATTTAAAATCGTCGGGCGATTTATACTCCAGGTATTGAACGAAGAAGCGTTTGAGCTCTTCTCTTTCCAGTTGTTTGGCATGGTGGAAATATCTGTAGAAATCCCCGGTGCAACTGATCTGTGAGCTCATATGCGCTTCGCCATCCTTCGTTACTGTAATATCCGTGCGGGTATGGAGTGTATTCTGGCTGCTATTGCTTTTGGGAGTGCTTACCAGTTTACCACCTTCCGGTGTAACCAGCAAGGCGTATTTGTTTTCAGTGAAGGTGCTGAGCTGATTGAAGGCATTGGTATTGCTGGTGCATTCCAGCCATACGGTATCACGCTGCAGGGGAACGCAGAGGATCACGTGGTTGAATCCGTTGGCCGGAAAAGCAGGGTCCACAGGGGGAGAATCATGTCCTGCGTTGATGAGCGCAGGATAGGAGGGGATATCCACTGTTTTCAGCAGGTAACGCATATAGTTGGTGAGTGCCTTGCAGTCGCCGTATTTCTTGTCTTCCACATAAGAAACGGCAAACGGCTTGAAGCCGCCGATACCCAGCTGGATGCTGACATACCGGTTGTTCTTCTGCAGGTGCTCATATAGGATCCTGATCTTTTCACGGGGATCATTAACCGAAGCCACCATTTTCTTTATGGCATCGATGCGTGTGGCGGTAAAGGGGGCCGGGTCTTCGTACAATGGCCATGCCCACAAACCGAACTCTTTCCATGAATCGGAGCTTCCTTTTGTGCCATCAAATTCAAATCTGGCGGGGGCTACTTTGATATTAGGGTAATTATTGGAGCCCCAGCTGTCTTTTTCCTTCCGCAGTGCTTTCAGGTTTTTTGCCGTCCAGCTATAGGTGATGGCGTCCCCTGTTCTGGTGACCACGGGTTTGAGGTCTGTATTGCCGGTTTTATAGTGAATATCCAGGCTGGCGGGCACTTTGATCATATAGCTGAAATTCTCAACGGCATGATTGGGACTCTGTATCACGGAGCCGGGCAGCCCGATATAACTGGTGGCTTTGCGGGAATAGATGATCTCGATGGTGCAAGGGTAATCGGCAGCAGGCACGTAGAGGCGCATCAGTTTGTCATCTGTGTGCAGGCTCATCTGGTCGTTATAGGCAACCGTTTCGAAGTCTTTCTTTTTGAATTTACGTACTTCCAGGCCCAGGGCATTGTACTGCCTGATCTCTATGTCATCGATCTTGTTGAATTTGTCGAACCAATGCGTCTGGTACAGGTGTTCAGAGGCATCTTTGTTGAGCAGCGTAATGATCTGGTGAACCGTATTGTTATAGCGTGATGGCGACAATACTTCAATGTATTCGGCATCCAGGCGGAATACTGCATCGGCTCCTTTCTTCAGACTGTCAGGAATGGTCAGGGCTGAATAGCGGGCGATGTCAGCAGGGGCCTGCGCATGGGTTCCGGAGATGGCAGCTAAAAACAATGCTGCTGCAATGAGTTTTTTCATGGTGGTTACACTAATTTTTTTTACGTATGATGACCTGTTCATTCATCAGGTTGGTCATCTTTTTAAAGAATTCTTTCAGTGTTGCATATTCGCCGGAATCGAAAATGCTCTTGTTGAATTCTATCCTGAACATCACGTTCAGGCTGTTGTTCAGGTATTTTATATACCGGGCACAGGTGATACCCTGATCGGGAGTGATCATCCTGAAATCCTTCGGCAGTTCTTCGGGTTCCCATCCTTCAGGGAGCGCAATCAGTTCCAGTATCTCGTGGTTCTGAAGATAACCGTAGTTCACATCGGTGAAACGGATATCTGAAATGAAGGGATTGGATCTGAAACCACTGAACATGTTCAGGTTGAGCATACGGTATTCACCACTTGCGTTCAGAGGAATGCTGAAGTCGAATTTCTGTTCAAGCGCCAGTGAGTCCACGTCTTCATTGTTCACCCTGAAATTCTCTGTTTTCAGCTCTGTATAACCGTCTGTAAAGAAATCGGACAGCAGTTTTTCCTTACTCTTTTGTAAAGATGCTTTCCTGCGCAATTTTGCATAATCATAACTCCTGGTCAGTACTTCTCCCCGCACCATCCCTTCAGAATCCACTTTGGCATTGATGATAGTCCTGTTCCTTTCCTGTTTTTTCTTTTCTTCCAGCATAATGATACCGCCTTCTTTTTTATCGAGCAGAAAGGCTTTGGTATTCACTACTGCCGGAGGCACCATTTCCGGTGGCGTATAATCGGAGGAGGCATCCAGGATATAGGTCTGATTATCGATCTGTACCCAGGCCATTACATTATTGAACTGGTCAAGGAAGGGATATCCTTCTTTCACTTTACCATGGCTTCTCTCGCTGACCAGCAGGGGAGATACATCCAGTCCGGCGCTTCTGAGCAGGTTGATGAGCAGGAGGTTCACTTCTGCGCTATTTCCGATCTTATTCTTCCAGGCATCCTTAACTCCTTCCTGCACATAGATGGTTTTGGATCCTTTAGTGAAAACAGTGCGCTGGATATCCTTGTAAATGATCTTCATTTTTTCAAAAGGGGTGCTGGCGGCTTTGGCTTTTTTGAGCAGTTCGTCTGCCTGCACATTCCGGTGGATCTGTCCTCCGAAATTCTCATTCCTCATCAGTTCCCTGTTGAGCTCAGCCCAGGTGGTCATGTATCTGGTTCTGCCACCCATGCGGCCTGAATATCCGGAGAGCTGGAATTCCACTTTCTGTAAATAGTCCTTGCGGGCATCCATGAAAGGCTCCTGGCGAAGTGCGGCAATGTCTTTCATTTCAAAGAGCATGGCGCCTTCTGTGCGATCACTTTTAACGGTGATGGGTAGTTGCTCTGATTTGCTGACATTATAGGCAAACTCATGATTGGGGATCACCACCAGTCTGTAGCTGCTGAGCATAACCGGCAGATCGCTCTGGAAGTACCAGTCCTGCAGGCCATTATAATTTTTAGAGTTTACCGTGTATTCATATTCTATGATGCTGCCCACCCTTACACCGGGCAGGGCAAATTTCTTTTCAGACCAGAACTCGCTGATCTTTGCATCGAAGATGGTGTTCTGGTCAAGCTCCTTCGTTTCTTCATTACCGTTAGCATCCCTGTTGAATACAACGGCATTGATCTCTGAAATGAATTCAAAGTCATCTTTTGAGTAATAATAAAGGCTTACATCTGCCAGTTGTATACCTTTCTGTTTGAGGATCTTGATCCTTAGCCTTCGTTTGGTGATCAGGTTGTATTCGTCGTTATGGTTGGATTCTGCTTTATCTAAAATGATCACGGCTTCAGCTTCGGGATCGAATTCACATACTTTCAGTTCCTTTTCCGCAGTGAGGAACTGGCCGAATGCAGGCACTTTGGTTTGGGAGAAACCGGTTTGCAGGAGGAGGGTCAGTAATAGTAATACAGGCACAAACTTCTTCATGGTCAATTAGGTGTTGTGGTCAGGGCTGTTGACCATAGAATTTCAGCTACTGCAGAAACGCTGCATTTATCGCATTTGGCTGGGAAGTGTATGCGGCCACAGGCCGCCGGGCGGTTAGGTTAAGGGAGTGGTGCATAGGGGTTATCTTTCCACAATGATAATAAAAAAATCGGGTGGGGTCAAGACAAGCTCCTGCGGGAACGGTTGCAACCCCTGTTTCTTCCTAAATTTTTAAGGTTTTCAGCAGTTTCCTGGCACGTGAACGGAAGGCAGGCGACTCCTGGTCCCAGTTCTCTTCGATGATCAGTTTCAGTTCAGGTTTTATTTCGGGGTAATGCAGGGCGAGACCCTGTAAGATAGTGAGGGCGCAGGCTTTGATGGCCGGGGCTGAACTTACACTGGTGATATGATCAAAGCAGATGGTCATGGCTTTTCCGTGGTAGCGTTTGGGTATTTCCACAAATTGAAGCAGCCTGAGTATATTCCTGGCTACGGCATCATGGGCACCGGGCTCTTCCAGTTTCCGGAAAAGTTGAGCATACCAGGGCCTGACCAGTTCCGGGTAATTTTGTACGCAGTAACTGATAGGCCAGGCGGCCCGCTGCGTTACGCGGTATTCTCCTTTCAGGAAGAGTGTCATCAGTTCGGCAAAACGCTTTGCGTTGTTGCCAACATAAGCAACAATACGCATGCGTTGAGCCCTGGTATGCTCAGCTAATATGGTTTGTTTCAGGTTCAGCAGAATGCATTAACTATTGGCGAAATCCAACAGCTTCTTCTTCAGTTTAGCGCGTTGTTTGGCGGGGATCACGCCCTTGAGCCAGAGTTTCATGCGCCCGCTGAAACTGCTTTTCATCTTATCGTTCACATGCTTGTTATGCAGTTCAACGTAATAGCATTTGTACGGGTTGGTTTGCAGGTAACCTTCGTCCAGCACCAGTTGACGGTAGCTGGTGAAAAGTTCTTTGTTCAATGGCAGGTCTGCATCCGTATACCTGTTCTGTTGTTTATGGAAGAGCAGTCCCTGCTTGATGCCTACACTGCTGAAGTGATAGATGCTGAGCGGGTATTGCTGATTGATCATCCAGGTGCCGTTGCTATTACTGAGTGTTCTCTCCTGGAGGTTCCAGTAGGCAACATTGTATCCGGGGTGTTTGATCACAAAAACGGATTCGAAGAATACGGGAACGAGGTTCACCCATTTCTGGTCTACGAACAGTCCGCTGGGGAAGTCGAAGTAGCAGAAATGACGGAGGCGTTCCGCCCACCAGTCGAGGAACTGCGTGGTATTGGGTCCCTGACGGAGGGAGAGGAAGCCGAGGTTGAAAGTACCGGTAGAGAGATAGGAGATCTCTGTAGGGTGTTTGCCATCCAGTTCCATGGGGTGAAGGATATGTGGCGTCAGGAGGATCTCGTAAGCCCTGTGCCCGTCTTCCAGCTCCTGGAGCTTGCGGTAGATCAGCATATCCGGATCGAGGAATGTAATGTATTCCGCATCCGGGTAATGTTTGAAAAGGTGTTGGAAATAGAAGGGTTTCAGCGCTGTATTGAATTCAGCGATGCTGTATTTGATGGCTATCTCTTCCAGGTCGGGGATACCGATCTGGTCGCAGGGCAGGATGGTAACATCTTTGTACCATTCAGCCAGGCTATCGTCCATCTTGTCCACCAGCCCGATGATGAAATGATAGTCGTTGCCGGTAGCGGCCAGTGATTTTGCCAGGGCTCGCGCCAGTGACAGGTAATTGTTGGAACAGATAGTAAAAGCGATCTTCATACGTCAAAATTATAATTATTTGAACGGCTTTATGCCGCGGGTTGTCTTACCAGTTTTTTTCTGAAGGCCCAGATATCTTTATACACCTGCAAGGTGTAACGAAGGATATTCCTTCCTTCCAGCTTGATCTGCTTTTTCAATACCAGGTACATCACGCTGCCGCCGATGACGCTATTCAGCACAGTGGCGTAGGCCGCGCCCATTCCGCCCCATTGCAGCAGGCAGAGCCAGGTGGTAACCAGGGCAATGATCATCATCACGGCACTTGTCCAGAAGTTCACCACAGGCTTCCCGATGGCATCCAGCGTTGATCCATACTGGTAGCCGATAGGCTTCACCAGGCTGGCGAAGATGGTGATCTGCAGGATCGGAATGGCCTCATAGTAGTTAGGGCCAGCTATGATGAAGATGATGAATTTGGGAAACAGGAAGATGAAAATGCAGATGGGGAAGATCACTGCCAGGATAGTTCCCACCATTCTCTCGAAATAGTATTTCACTTTACTGAGACCATGTTCTTCCAGGCTTTCCACGTTCTTGGGAAAAAGCACATCCGCCGCTGCCAGTGATGGCACATCGATCATATTGTTGATCCTTGCCACGGTATTGTAGAAGCTCACATAGTGCTTGCCTGTGGCGGGCGACAATGTATTGGCTGTAATGAAGTGATCGAAACTGCGGGATACATTGGAGCACAGATTGGTGCCGAAAATGTATTTACCGAAGTGGAACATCCGTACGATAATGCTTTTATCATAGTGGAATTTCTTCATCATGAACTGCTTTGCAGCAAAGAACAGGATGATAGTACCTGCCAGTAGGGAGAACAGTTGCAGCAGCAACAGGTTCATGAGGGTGAAATAATCCCGGGCAAAGAAGTAAAGGATCAGGATGCCGAGGAAAAAACTTCCCTGTCTTACGAAATAAGCCCAGAAGATCTGCTGGAAATGGTAACGTGCCTGCAGCAGGATCTCGAAGTGGTTGAAGGGCACCAGTAATATGATGAATGCCGCGCTCCAGTGAAGGAGGGGGGTAAGGTCGGGTGATTTGAGCAGGTTGCTGATCACGCCGCTGCCCGCTACCAGTCCGATGAGGGTAATGCCTGAGAAGACCAGGTTGATGACCATGGAAGACGACTGTACCGCAGCCTTGCGGTCGGCATATTCCGATAATCCCAGGAATTTGATGGTAGGGTTGCGGAGCAGCCCCTGTTTAACGGTCTCGAAGAGGGAAAGTATGGTAAGATAAAGCGCCCAGATGGCCATCGAGCCCCCTGCTGACAGTCCGCGTGCGAGCACCATATAGGCAACTGCACCGAAGAAGAACAGCGAAAACCGCTGCATCAGGGTATAAAATATGGAATGAAGCCAAAAGGATGATTTCAACAGTTTCAAAACGTAAGCTTTGGGGCGTATAATGGTTTTTGCGATGGGTCTACCGATAAACGGGCAAAATCATAAATTATTGGATGGGAAAGGATATCAGAGTGGATATGGGATGCGGAATTGATATTTACGCCCGATTTCTAATTGTGTTTTCAGCTGCAATAATACACAAAAAACCGGACAAGCCCAGTACCCGGTTCCGGGAACAGCGGATATTAATTATTAATTCTTAGTATATTTTTCTGGGTTGCAGCGGGAAAGACCTCAGAGCCGGTACAACAGGTATCCTGCTACCGCGCCACCCAGTACGATCCAGGCATTGTTCAGGTTTTTGAATACCCAGGTGGCGGAAAAGCCTGCCAGGGCGATCAGTATTGTTTTCCAGTTGGTGATGGATACCTTTCCCAGCTCAACGCAAACTGCCAGGATGATGACCGCTGAAACGATATTGACGGTGTCAAGGAAAGCACTCATGATGGCTGATCTGCGGAGAAACGGGATCAGCGGGTTCAGCAATGCCACCAGCAGGAAGGCGGGCAGGAAAATACCGGCTGTGGCAGCCAGGGCAACCTGCCAGCCCCCCATCTGCCATCCTATAAAGGTGGCGGAAGAGAAAACCGGCCCGGGTGTGAACTGCCCAACCGCAATAGCGTCTGTAAGTACCTGTTTGCCAAGCAGGCCACTGCCAACCAGTTCTGTTTCCAGAAAAGCAAAGAGTGCATAACCGCTGCCATATAAAAGGGCACCGATCTTGAAAAAGGTGAGGAAGATATGCCAGCTTTGACTTTCTGGCTGAAGCTGCACCTGCAATAATACCAGGGGAAAGAAACCAGCTGTTTTACCAGACTTCCACTTCTTGATGAGATGGATAAGCACGCCGGCCGCCCCTCCGCCAAAGAGGATCGCTATTTCATTGTATCCCATGAGCGCTAATGCTGCAGCCAGCAGGCCAATGATCCCCAGCTCAACCGATTTCAGCGATCTTTTCAGCAATAGTACCATCAGGGATACCACAATGGCCAGGATGGCGGGTTTGATCCCATAAAGAAAGGGTTCCACGGCCGGCAGCCTGGCGTATCGCTGGTAGGCATATGCGATAATTCCGGTAATGATCACGGCAGGCATTATAAAACAGAAGCCGGCAACCAACAGACCCTTGTATCCGCTACGCTGGTACCCGATATGCATGGTCATTTCTGTGGAGTTTGGGCCCGGGATGAGATTGGTTGCGCCAACCAGGTCAATGAAATGTTCCGTTGTCATCCATTTTCTTTTCTGCACCACTTCCTTTTCCATCATGGCTATATGGGCGGCAGGCCCTCCGAAGCCGATAATGCCGAGCTTCAGAAAGAGTATTGCTAATTCTTTAAGGTCTTTTTTCGATTGTGACATACCCATTTCGTGCAAACAAATATCTGCGATATTGATTAATTTAGGATGAACAATCCTGTATATGTCCTGCTATCTGAAAGTCCTTTTAAGCTCCACCATAGCCATCGTTTTCACATGCTGTTCTCAAAAACAAAAAGGCACGGTGGTGTTCCAATCTGATTTCGGCCTCAAAGACGGTGCAGTCAGTGCCATGAAAGGGGTAGCCCTGGGGGTATCTCCCGATCTCGGTCTCTACGATCTCACCCACGAGATCCCTGCTTATAATATCTGGGAGGCGGCCTACCGCCTGGAACAAACGGCTCCCTACTGGCCAGCCGGCACCGTATTCGTTTCAGTGGTTGATCCCGGCGTGGGCACTACCCGCAGATCCGTGGTGATGCGTTCCAAAACGGGCCACTACTTCGTAACGCCTGATAATGGCACGCTCACGCTTGTTGCTCAATCTCTCGGCATCAGTGAAATAAGAGAAATCGACGAAGCCGTCAACCGCCGAAGCCAGTCCGGCAAATCCTACACTTTCCATGGCCGTGATGTATATGCCTACACGGGTGCACGCCTCGCCGCCGGCATCATCAGCTTCGCTGAGGTGGGAAAGCGGTTACCCGACACCGTTATCTCCATTCCATTTCAGTCTGCGCAAAAAAATGGCAATACCATTTCAGGAATGATCCCTGTCCTCGATATCCAATACGGCAATATCTGGTCGAACATCCCCGACAGTCTCATCCGCAGCCTGCCTGCCGCTCCCGGTGATTCATTAAACGTAAGCATTCTGCACAAAGACAGCCTCGTTTATCAGCAGCGCATTCCGCTGGCCAATACTTTCGGTGATGTACCGGAAGGAAAACCGCTGGCATATTTCAACAGCTTGCTGCAATTTTCTGTAGCGTTGAACATGGGGAATTTTGCAGCTGCTTATAATGTGAGCAGCGGTCCGGAGTGGAATGTGCGGGTATCATCTGTTCGATGATGCTTGAATTTCCCGGGCCGTACCGGGATATGGGCGTTCCGGCTGTAAATCTGCCAAACAGCCTGCAATGCTCTGCGCAAAGGATTTGAGGGATTAAGCAATGGAATATGAATTGAGCAGCGGAGCAACAGATTTGAAGGCCGTCATCCCATATCCCTCTCCGGCCACGGCACGCTGACCGTGCAACACTCAACTGCATCAAATCACAAGCACTCCTTGCATCCATTTATCTCGCAGCTGCACCCGTGCCCCATCTCCCTCCCCCGAATTTGCAGGACTGTATAAAGAAAAGCGCTTCCTCTGCTGCACCTCCGGAGACATGGTGCGCATGGGTGTGAAAAGAAGGCCTTCGAAACATACGTTCCCACAGCTCATCTTTATACTGAAGCCCTAACATACCCCACGAATGCTCCTGCATGAACAAAAAGGTGCGGGTATGTTTTACAGCCTTCGTTCACACCCATAAGCACCAGTAAAAAATCAATCAGCAGATCTCAGCTTTTCGATATACAGATCCGCAAATTCACCCACCCGTTTGCGCCGGTACTGCATGACCCAACGGGGGTGTGGCAATGGAATGATCTTATTATAAAATTGGTGTTTATCGTTGAGTTTGCTGAATATTTTGAAGTTGGCGCCTTCGCCGAGACAAAAGCAGGTGTTCGTGCCTGTTAGTATCTGTTGTTGTTGCGCGAAGATGGTGTTGACGATGAACGGTTCGCTTGCCTTCAGCAGCTCTTTGTCATCGTAATAGTTGAGGTTGAGGCCATTCTTTGTGAACCCGAGTGGCGAGAGTGCAGTGATGAAGAAGTCTTTATAGAAGGCGGCTGCACCGCCGTAGCGCCTGATCACTTCATATATGAACCCGGCACTGAGCTCGGTTTTTTTGGGCAGGTCGTTGGGAATGCCGCAATCCTCCTGCAGCCGGACAGGATCAGTGAAAGGAATACCTGTAATGCCGCCACCAAACCTTCCCGGATTGATACCGAAGATAAATTTTCTGGGATGATGATCGTTGTAGAATTTGTTGTAGAAGATGGTGGCGATAGCGCTGGAAGCCTTGTCAGTAAAGGGATTCATGATCTCCACGCCGGCCGGTAAATTGAAGTTGGGACGCAGGTTCCGGTAAAAATTCAGTATCGCATACGATTGCGTAAGTTTTGCTGTCATGACGCTGGAATCCTCAATTATGGTTATTATTGCCTCTGTAAATTAATCAAAAAATAAAGCATGGATCGCAGGTCATTTGTCAGAAATACCGGGATCGCTACCGCAGGGTTTGCCATACTTCCCGCATCGCAACTTTTCGCGCAACAACAAACCGTTAAGATCGGAATGATAGGAGTAGGACTGAGAGGACAAAATCACCTCAGTAACCTCCTGCGTCGTAAAGACGTGCTCCTGACCGCGATCTGCGATATCGATGATGATATGTTGAAGCGCTCGCTCGACATGATCAAAAAGTCAGGGAAGTCTGAGCCTAAGGTTTACAGGGGAGATCCCATGGCCTGGAAGAAATTGCTGGAGCAGAAAGACCTCGATGCCGTGATCATTTCCACGCCCTGGGAATGGCATACACAGATGATCATCGGTTCCCTCCAGGCCGGGATCAAATATGTAGGAACTGAAGTGATGCTCGGTACCACGCTGCAAGATCACTGGGATGTGGTGAAGGCGGCAGAGCAATACAAAGGACAGGTGATGATGCTGGAGAATGTCTGCTACAGAAGGGATGTGCTGGCTGTACTGAACATGGTACGTCAGGGTCTCTTTGGCGAGATCATCCACCTGCAGGGCGGCTACCAGCATGATCTGCGTCATATCAAATTCAATAATGGAAAGAGCAATGATACGGGGGTGGAGTTTGGCGAGAAAGGCTTCTCCGAAGCACGCTGGCGCACCAATCACTCCATACATCGTAACGGTGACCTGTACCCGACGCACGGCATCGGACCAGTTGCAGAGATGATCGATATCAACCGCGGCAACCGCTTCCTCACGCTGAACAGTTTCTCTACCAAGGCAAGAGGTTTACATAATTATATAGTTGACCATAGCAGTGAACAGCATCCGAATGCCAAAGTGAAATTCAAGCTGGGCGATGTGGTTACCACTACCATCAGTTGCGCTAACGGTGAAACCATCCTGCTGCAACATGATACCAACCTGCCACGTCCGTACAGCCTGGGCTTCCGCGTACAGGGCACCAAGGGACTCTGGATGGATGTGAACGAAAGCATTTACCTGGAAGGCACCAGCCCGCGTGGACATGAATGGGAACTGGCCAAACCTTACCTCGATAAATATGACCACCCGCTCTGGGCGCGCTATGGCAAGGATACGGAAGGTGCGGGGCATGGAGGTATGGACTTCTTTGTACTGCATGCTTTTGTGGAATCCATCAAACGTAAAACAGCCACTCCGATGGATGTGTATGATGCGGCTGCATGGAGTGCCATCACGCCGCTCAGCGAAACCAGCATCGAACTGGGAAATCAGACCGTGGAATTCCCGGATTTCACCAGTGGACAGTGGATGCTCAGGAAAAATGATTTTGCTTTGACCGACCAATATTGATCTGATGGAAAATTCGCAGGTGAAGGAGGCAGCCCGGCAGTTTGGAAAGGGTACGCCTGTTATAGAAGTGCTAAAGGGCGGTCTGATCCACCATACCTACAAAGTTTCGTATGATGAACAGGAGGAGAAAGTGGTGCTGCAATGCATCAACCAGACCATGTTCCATCATCCCGAAGATATTCTGCATAATTATCAGCTGGTTTACCAGGCGGTGCATGGAAAAGAAGGGATCACTATCCCGCCGATCATGCCCGCTAAAGACGGGAAACTGTACTGGCGGGATGCCGGTGATCAGTTCTGGCGCGCTATTCGCTTCGTTCCAAATTCCTATACGGCGTTGGTACCTCAGGATGCAGCAGCAGCAAGGCTTACGGCCAACTGTTTTGCACATTTCACCAGTGCGCTGGCATCGGTGGAACTGGGCAAGCTGAAACCCGTGATCCCCCGGTTCCACGATCTGGCCATGCGTTATGATCAGTTTGAAAAGGCTGTACTAACGGCTACGCAACAGCGCTTACAAACAGCCACCCATGTGATCGCAGAACTGAGGCAACGGCATCACCTGGTGGATTTCTATAATCAGGTGGTCAGTCAGCCTGATCAGTTCCTGCAAAGAGTGATGCATCATGATTGCAAACTCAGCAATATCCTGCTGAATGTGGATACACACAAAGCTATTTGTCCGGTTGACCTGGATACGGTTATGCCCGGCCTGTTTTTCTCAGACCTGGGTGATATGATCCGCAGCATGGCCTGCAGTGTGGATGAGAACAGTACCGACTGGGATGGGATTGCCATCAGGCCTGATTTCTATGATGCCATTGTGGAAGGATACCGGAGTGGTATGGGAGATCAGCTGACGGAAGCCGAACTGGAACATCTGCATAAAGCAGGACTGATGATGATCTTCATGCAGGCACTCCGTTTCATTACGGATCACCTGAACAATGATATCTACTACCAGATCAGCTACCCTGAGCAAAATCTGAACAGGGCGTTGAACCAGTTACTACTGCTGGAGAAACTGGAGGAATATGTGGGGGATAATAAAGCATCAATGCATCCTGTCGCCACGCACCTCAAGGCGTAGCATCAGGTCGGCTTCAAAGGCCAGCCATTCTTCCCAGCGTTTTCTTACTTTATCTTTATCAACGTAAGTGTCCGCCAGTTCAATGAAGAGGCGGTAATGCCCTGCTTCGGATTCCATGAAGCGGCGGTAGAAATTGCGGAGGTATTCGTCGTCGAGCCCTTCGCTGAGCCTTTTGAAACGCTCGCAGCTGCGGGCTTCGATAAGGGCGAAGATCAGGAGCCTGTCGAGCAGCACTTCTTCCGGGTGACCTCCTTTTTTCTGGAAATTCATGAGCGCATTCACGTATTCGTCCTTGCGCTGCTTGCCAAGGCGGAGCTTGCGTTTGTCCAGCTCCTGCAATACCAGTCGGAAATGTCCCCATTCTTCCGTTACGATCGGCGCCAGTTCCCGCACCAGCTTATCTTTATCACTGTAACGCTGGATCAGGGAAATGCAGCTGGTGGCTGCTTTCTGCTCACAATAAGCGTGATCTGTAAGGATCTCTTCCAGGCTTATTTCGGCCAGGTTCACCCAGCGCGGGTCGGTGGGCAGCTGAAGGCCCAGGATATTCTTGGTATCGGTCAGAGGCGTACTCATGCCGCAAAGTTATGGCCTTATTGGAAACTATGGTTCCGGCGGCTACCTTTGTTGCATGCGCCAGGAAAATTTCCTCCATAAAAAACTGCTGGAACGGCAGGAGCAGGATGCCCTCCGCTCATTGAAACTGCCGGAAGGCAAAGTTGATTTCTGTTCCAATGATTACCTGGGCATCATTCAATACGGATTGCTGGAAACCACGGAGGCACACTGGCTGAAACATGGTTCCGGCGGCTCCAGGCTGCTGGCCGGCAATGATGTGCTTACGGAAAGTACGGAGCAGCTCCTGGCTTCCTTCCACCAGTCGGAGGCAGCCCTGCTTTACAATTCAGGCTACGATGCCAACCTGGGGCTGCTGAGCGCAGTGCCGCAGCGCGGCGATACCATCATCTACGATTATCTCAGTCATGCAAGCATCCGCGATGGCATCCGGCTGAGTTTCGCACAGTCATTTTCTTTCAAACATAACGATACGGCAGACCTGGAAAGAAGGCTGCAGGCGGCCACAGGCAATATCTTCGTGGTAACGGAATCGGTATTCTCCATGGATGGTGACCAGGCACCGCTGTTGGAGATCGTTTCGCTCTGCGAACGATACAATGCCCACCTGGTGGTGGATGAGGCCCATGCCACGGGAGTGATCGGGGAGAAGGGAGAGGGGCTGGTGCAGCATCTTCAATTACAGCAGCGGATCTTTGCCCGGGTGGTCACATTCGGAAAAGCAGTGGGCTGCCATGGGGCTGTGGTGCTGGGCAGTCGCCTGCTGCGGGATTACCTGATCAATTTCTCCCGTTCATTCATCTATACAACAGCCCTGCCGCAGAGTGCCATCCGTGCTATCAGAGATGCCTATGCGCTGTTCCCCGGCATGAAGCGGGAACGTAACTACCTGGCACAGCTGATCCGGTATTTTCAAGACAGCCCGGTGGCGTATGAAAAACTGGTTTCCCATACCCCCATCCAGGTGGTGGTGATCCCCGGTAACGAAGCCGTGAAGGCCATTGCAACCAGACTGCAGGATGAAGGGCTGGATGTACGTCCGATCCTGTATCCTACGGTTCCCAAAGGGGGAGAGCGGCTGCGGATTGTGTTGCATGCATTCAATAACGAGCCTGATCTGCGGAAACTACTGAGCATCCTGCAGTGATCAGCGCTGCAGCACCCGGTTTTGCACTGCGCTTGTTCAATGCACTGTCCGGTTTGTTGCTGATGATGAACTGCCTTATTTCTCCTTTTTCCCAGGCATTGGCAGAGGGATCTACTGCCGGAATGGAAATATCCATCCTGTTCTTTTTTCTTTCCTCCGTGGAAATATTGAACCGTTTGTCGCGGTCCGCCAGCAAGGAAGAATTGAGTTGTCCCTCTTTTGTAAAGCCCATCATGATCATGGGTGAACCCATGGGTAATGACCTTTCCTGGTCTGTATGCCAGGTATGAATGGTCTTGCCATAAGTGGAAATCAGTTTTTCCATCAGTTCATGTTCAACGGCCATCGGAATGCCGGGGGCAATTAGAGTTCCGGAACTGACTTCATGATGATGGGAATGCCATAATTTCTTTTCTTCTTCCGGAAGGGTTTTAAAAAGCTTTTCAGTGATGATATATTCCACGCCCATGATCTTTGCATCTTCTTTATTACCGTCAAAGATGATGGCCTGGTAGAGATCTTCATTCAGCTGGCTTACGTAATGATGAGCTTCCATCTGAGCATCGATATTTCCATTATAAAAATGGAAACCATTCAGGTAAGCGCTTATCCTGCTGATGGGCGTTTTGCTTTGGAGGAGATTGGCGCCTGTGTTCAGGGCCTTGTCCTTTGCCGTTTTCTCCTGTCCCGGAGGTTCTACATTGGATGAGGTGTTTCTGCCCCCGCATGCTGCTGCCAGGAGCATACAGGCGAAAGCCACTGGTGAGATCCGCTTCATGATGTTATAGTTTAATGAACTGACCGGAAATGCAGATTACCGGCACAAATCCTGTACCCGGATGGAGCAAAACGAGGTTCCCTCTGGTATCCCTAACCGCCCCGGTTTTTTTCCCAAACAACTACCAAAAAATTGATTACTTTTAGCCGATTCTTTAAACCCTTCCGAGTTTATGCGACTTGTTCCCTTGCTGGTATCCGGCATCATTACAACTGGATTGATCGTTGCATTGAACCAACCATGGGGCGCTGTGCCTCCCCTGGGAAGTTTCCTCAGCCCCCAGCATGGCTGCTGGCAGAACGCTGAGCCAGTTGATCAGTCCTATACCCTCGATCTGAATTTTCCTGCACTCAAAGAAAAAGTGGAAGTGTATTTCGACAGCCGCATGGTACCCCATGTGTTTGCGCAGAACGACCATGATCTCTATTTTGTGCAGGGATACCTGCATGCGAAATTCCGCCTCTGGCAGATGGAATTTCAAACCCATGCCGCAGCAGGCCGCCTGAGCGAGATCCTGGGAGCAGGACCGGAAGACGCCATCCTGAACAACGACCGCAATATGCGCCGTATCGGAATGGTGTTCGGAGCCAAAAAAAGCCTGGCGCAGATGGAGTCTGATGAGACCACCAAAACGGTGCTGGATTCCTATACCGCAGGCGTAAACGCTTTTATTGAGAACTGCACCCAGGCCGAACTTCCCCTGGAATACAGGCTGCTCAATTATGCTCCTGAAAGATGGACTAATCTCAAAACTGCCCTCTTCCTTAAATACATGAGCTACGACCTCTCCGGCGATGAGAACGATATCGAGTATACCAACGCGAAATCAGTTTTCACCAAAGCCGTATTCGATAAGCTCTACCCCGCACAACCTGATTCACTCGATCCCATCCTGCCAAGAGGGACCGCATTCCCGGCTTCGCCCGTACATGCCATCACGCCGTTGACAGCGGATTCGGTGTATTTCAACTGGAAACAACCGGTGCCCATTCAATCCATGCCAAAGCCTGATAAAGACAATGGCAGTAATAACTGGGCAGTTGCCGGCGCCAAAACCGCCAGCGGTGCGCCCATCCTTTGCAGCGACCCGCACCTCGGTCTCAACCTGCCTTCACTCTGGTACGAAATGCAGCTGAGCACACCCCAAGGCAACGCCTATGGAGTGAGCTTTCCGGGTTCACCGGCCATCATCATCGGCTTTACCGATCAGATCGCCTGGGGCGTCACCAACAGCAGCCGCGATGTTAAAGATTATTATACCGTCCGGTTCAAAGATGAATCCCGACAACAATACTGGATGGACAGTAGCTGGCATAGTTCAGTGGTAGAGGTAGAGCATATAAAAGTAAAAGGCCGCCCGGATTTCAAAGACACAGTTGCTTACACTTATTTCGGGCCCGTTCAGTACGACGCCAGTTTCACCGGCAGCAAACGCACCAGCGGCAATATCAACCTGGCCGTAAGATGGAAGGCGCATGATCCTTCCAATGAGCTCAAGACTTTCTACCTGCTCAACCGCGCTACCAATTACGACGATTATCATAACGCCATAAAGAACTTCTCCTGTCCCGGACAGAATTTTGTATTCGCCGCCAAAAACAATGATATCGCCATCTGGCAACAGGGCGAGTTCCCCGACAAGTGGGAGCGCCAGGGTGATTTTGTAATGCCGGGAGAAGACAGCAGCTATCGCTGGCAGGGAATGATCCCATCCGGCGAGAATCCGCATATGTTGAATCCGGAGCGTGGTTTCGTCAGCAGCGCCAACCAGCTGGCGGCTGACTCTGCGTATCCTTATTACCTCGGTGGCAGTTACAATCTCTATCGCGGCCTGCTCATCAACCGACAGCTCCGCAATATGAACAGCATCACCATAAAAGATATGGAGCGCCTTCAGACAGAGAACTACAATGTACTGGCAGAGGCAGCCATGCCATTGCTGTTGAAATATATCGATGAAGACATCCTCATCTCCGATGAGAAGAAATACCTGGAAGTGATCCGCAGCTGGGACCTGCGCAACGATCCCAAAGAACAGGGCGCTTCCATATTCTCCGCCTGGATGCAGCTGCTGGAAGCGGAAGTATGGAGCGATGAGTTCGAGAACGTTCCCCAGCCTTATATCTTCCCTGAACGTTATACACTGGTGGAAGGGATGATGAAAGACAGCGCCTTCACTTTTGCAGATAATATCAAAACACCGGTAGTGGAAACCCTGAGGGATGTGGTGACTGCCGCATTCAAGAAAGCAGTGCCCCAGCTGGTACAGGCCGAAAAAGATGGAAAGCTGGACTGGAGCAAGTACAAAGATTCCGGCATCCGCCACCTGCTCAGACTGAGCCCGCTCAGCCGCTACCACCTGGTGACCGGCGGCGGTTCAGATATCATCAATGCCACCAAACAATATCATGGGCCAAGCTGGAGAATGATCGTGCACCTGACGGAGAAAACGGAAGCTTATGGCATCTTCCCCGGCGGACAAAGCGGCAATCCCGGCAGCAGGTTCTATGATAATATGGTGAACGACTGGGCCAAAGGCGTCTACCAGCCACTATGGGTAATGAAGGCCGATGAAGCCGGCAGCAAGCAGGTAAAACACAAAATGACTTTCACTAAATAATTCACTCAGCGTATGAAACTTCTTATCTCCATCCTGGTTACTGCATTGCTGAGTTTTGTTGCAGGCATTTTCCTGCCCTGGTGGACCATCGCACTGGCTGCATTGCTGGTAGCTGTCTGCATTCACCAGTCCCCGTTCAGATCCTGGTTAACAGGTTTCCTGTCCATCTTCCTGCTATGGGGTGGACTGGCGATGTGGATCGATATCAGGAACCTCCATATCCTGGGCTCCAAACTGGCGGAGGTACTGCCACTCGGCGGATCTTCCATCCTGTTGGTACTGGTAACGGCCCTGACCGGCGCCATCGTGGGCGGCATGGGTGCACTAACGGGTAGCTATATCCGTAAAAGGCCTGCAACGGAAGAATAATTTACAATTCGTATCTTTGCCCTGTTTCAAAATTTTGACTGTCAGGTAAACGGTCGCAAAATTTTAAAAAAATGGCATTACTACACAACCGCGTCTCCCAGAAGGAGCTGAAAGAATTATTGTTCCAGGAAACTGAGCCCCGCACCACCATCTCATTTTACGAGTATTTTCCCATCGAAAACCCGCAGCAGTTCAGGGATGAGCTGTATCAGGCATTGAAAGACCTGAAAGTGTTCGGAAGGATCTATGTAGCCTCTGAAGGCATCAATGCGCAGATCTCTGTACCAGACAGCAATGTGGAGGCCTTCCGGGTCTATCTCTACTCCCTGCCTTATCTTAACGGGCTGCGGTTGAATATTGCAGTGGATGATGACGGAAAATCATTCTGGGTGCTGAAGATCAAAGTACGTCCCAAGATAGTAGCGGATGGCATAGAAGATGCCAGCTTTGATATGCGCAACAAAGGAAAGTATGTGAATGCCGAACAAATGAACGAGCTTCTCAAGGATCCCGGCACCATTGTGGTGGATATGCGTAATCATTACGAATTTGAAGTGGGGCATTTTGAAACAGCTATGGAAGTGCCCAGTGATACTTTCAGGGAACAACTGCCCATGGCGGTGGAGATGCTGAAAGACCAGCAGGATAAGAATATCGTGATGTACTGCACGGGTGGGATCCGCTGCGAAAAAGCAAGCGCTTACATGCTGCACAATGGATTCAAAAATGTATTTCACCTGGAAGGAGGCATTATCAATTATGCCCAGCAGGTAAAGGAAAAGGGGCTCGACAGTAAATTCATCGGAAAGAATTTCGTGTTCGATAACCGGATGGGAGAACGTATTACGGAAGATATCATCTCTCAATGCCACCAGTGCGGCCAGCCCGCCGATACGCATGTGAACTGCGCCAATGACGGCTGTCACCTGCTCTTCATCCAATGCCCCAGCTGTGCTGAAAAGTTCAAAGGTACCTGCAGTGATGCCTGCCATGAAGTGATCCTTCTTCCTGAAGAAGAACAGAAGGCATCCCGCCGTGGCGTTGAAAAAGGGGTGCACACATTCAACAAATCACGCTCCAGGCTGCGTCCGCGCCTTAACGAGATCAACAATATCGGAAAAGAAGAAAAGTAGCAAGGTGTGCCCACTCGCTCGCCTCCCGGCGAGTGAGTGCTATTGGTTCGCCTCTGGCGAACGGTCTTCTACTTGATCCATTTCAAACATACCGGATTGCCTACCTTGATCTCCTCGCCGGTATCAGTGAGCAGCCCCGTCTTTGCATTTCTATTCAGTACCTGAATATTGTCTGTCCTCTGCAAAGCCACCAATAAAAACTTTCCGGTAGGATCAATCGTAAAATTCCTTGGCCCGCTGCCTTTAAGCTTGAAATTCTCCAGCAGCGTGAGCTTGCCGCTCTTCGCATCTATTTTGAAAACAGCGATATCATTGGATTCTCCCCGGTTGGAAGCGTACAGGAATTTTCCATCAGGTGAAACATGGATATCCGCACTGCCGATATCACCGATATAGCCTTTAGCAATAGCCGAAATCGTCTGGAAGGTATCTAGGATCCCATGATGATATTTCAGGGCAATCACATTTCCACTCATTTCCTCCATCAGGTATGCCCGTGATTGGGTAGGGTGGAAGCTGAGATGCCTCGGGCCTCCGCCGGGGGCCGTAACAGTATATGGATCCGATGCCGCATGCAGCTCGCCGTTACTTGCATCGAAATTGTAATTGTAGATTTTGTCTACTCCCAGGTCCTGCACAAAGAGATGCTTGTTATCCGGGGAGAAAACAGTGCTGTGCACATAAGGTTTGTTCTGACGTTTGGGGTCGGCTCCCTTTCCTTCATGGGCGATGGTCTGCGAAGCCGCTTTCAGCGACCCGTCTTCCTGCACGGGGAACAAAGAGAAATTTCCACCGGAATAATTGGCTGCGGCCACCCATTTGCCGGTCTTGTCTACCGATACATAACAGGGATGATCGCCGTTGGTGGTCTGCTGATTCAGTAAATGGAGGGTTCCATCCTGGTTATTGAACGTGAAGGCGCTCACTTTTGCTTTCTCGCCGCCCTCTTCATGAACAGCATATACTTTTTTCTGATCGGGAGAAACCGCCAGGAAACTGGGGTTATTGGTCACAAACTTGCTCACTGGCGCCGCTTTCCCATGGTGGAAATTGTAGACGTAAATGCCTTCGCCCTTGCCGGAAGTGTAGGTTCCGATGAGCAAATATTGCTTTGACTGGGAGTTGGCGTGAATGGTAGTCATGATGAGTGCTGCTGCAAGTAGGTGTTTCATAACCGTAAAATACGGAGTAATTATTAAAAAGAAGAAGCTGTTGCAAAGGAGATGCCAGTATGTTTGTCTGGGTGTTGCGCGGGAGGTAGCTGGGCGTGGGCTGCGAAAACATACCCACAACTTTGCTGGTTATATTTGACTTTGGTGGGGTGAGTTGGGGCGTTGGTGCAATGCCGGGCTGAGAGATCGTATGTTTTCAAGGCCCGGTGCCCAGCTACCATCCCGCGCAGGGGCACCCTGGATGTGCGGCAGGGGAGATTGCAACATTTTTCTTTTTTGGGGGAAGGGAGAAGGGGAGGTGTTGCTGCGAGAGTAATGGTAGGCCGCATTTTCTGATACCATGATAGAATGGTAATGGAAAGGAAGCGGGCATGATTGAACGAAGCTGAAATTCGTTTAACCATGCCCGCAGTAGTATAATGCGATTTAAGAAGAAAATAGTTCGGAACGAAATAGTTTCATTCTGTACTTACTCGTATTTCCTGAGCGCGTCCTGCACTTTTTCGAAAGTGTCGGCCTCGCTGAAGTTGCCGGGAATGAATTTTTCACCGATCACCTGCTCATATAATTCTATATAACGTTTGGATATTGTGTTGATCCAATCATCCGGCATTTCAGGAACTACCTGTCCTTCCTTGCCCATGAAGTTATTAGCGATCAACCATTCACGTACGAATTCTTTACTGAGCTGCTTTTGGCGTTCGCCTGTCTGCTGACGGGCTTCAAAACCGGAAGCATAAAAATAACGGGAAGAATCAGGCGTGTGGATCTCATCCATCAGGTAAATGGTATCGCCGATCTTACCGAATTCATACTTGGTATCCACCAGGATCAGCCCACGCTGAGCGGCTATTTCCTTTCCTCTTGCGAATAACTGCAAGGCATAACCGGATAATACCTCCCATTCTTCCGCCGTGGCAATGCCCTGGGCAATGATCTCCTCTCTGGAGATATCTTCATCATGACCGGCATCGGCCTTGGTGGATGGTGTAATGATAGGAGTGGGAAAATAATCGTTCTCCTTCAGTCCTTCAGGCATCTCAACCCCGCAAAGTGTGCGCTGGCCGCTGCTGTAGGTCCTCCACGCATGACCGGTAAGGTTACCTCTTACCACCATTTCTATCTTGAAGGGAACACATTTCCTGCCGATGGAAACATTCGGTGCAGGCACTTCCAGTAACCAGTTGGGGCAGATATCTTTGGTTGCATTCAGCATCCAGGCGGCAATCTGGTTCAGTACCTGACCTTTGTAGGGAATCGGCCTGGGAAGGATCACATCGAATGCTGAGATCCTGTCTGACGCAACCATCACGAGTAGTTGATCATTGATGGTGTACACATCACGGACCTTTCCTTTGTAAAATTTTGTCTGTCCTTTGAACTCGTACGCTTTCATGGCCCGAAAATACAACAGATATTTGCAACACACTCTTGTAAAAACATAAATAAAATTTTCGTTTGACAAATCAAATACCTAAATTCAAGTACAATACGCTTACAAAATCTGCCATTATGAGAAAATTGCTCTTTTTCCTGGCGGCCATATCCTTTCTAACGATTATCTCCCCAGCCGCAATCGCCCAGCAGACCTATACTGTCAATGGAACTGTCAGAAACAGTCTCAACAAAGAAATTGTTCCTGCCGTGTCTGTAGTGATCAAAGGAACTTCCATCGGGACCTTCACAGACGAACGTGGAAATTTCAGGATCACCAGTACCCAGGCGCCTCCGTTCACACTCGTGTTCTCTTCCATCGGTTACGATGCGAAGGAAGTAATTGTCAGCAGCACCAGCGCACCCGTTGAGGTCAGCTTCGAGCCCGCTTCCTCACTCGGTGCGGAAGTAGTGGTGTCGGCCAGCCGCGTGGCGGAACGCATCCTGGAATCTCCGGTTTCCATCGAAAGGATGAGCGCTGCCAATGTGCGTGCCTCCGCTGCTCCCAACTTCTACCAGGGCATCGCCAACCTGAAAGGGGTGGACATGACAACTTCCTCCATCACTTTCAATACCATCAGCACCCGTGGTTTCAATGGAAGCGGAAACCTCCGCTTCAACCAGCTGGTGGATGGAATGGACAACCAGGCGCCCGCCCTCAACTTTGCAGTAGGCATCATCCTCGGTCCCACAGAACTGGATGTTGACAATGTGGAACTGCTCCAGGGTGCATCTTCCGCGCTCTACGGACCGGGAGGTATGAACGGCACCCTGCTGATGACCAGCAAGAGCCCCTTCAAATACCAGGGCCTCAGCTTCCAGGTGAAACAAGGTGTAATGCATACAGACCGTCAGCAGAGAGCTACTGCTCCTTACTACGACTGGGCCTTCCGCTGGGGTAAAAAAGTAAGCGAGAAATTCGCCTTCAAGATCGGCGGCCAGTTCATCCAGGCCAAGGACTGGCAGGCACAGGACTACAGGAACCTCAACAGGAATAACGTACTGAGCTCCGTGAAAGACGGAACCCGTGCTTCCGATAATAATTATGATGGTATCAATGTGTATGGAGATGAAGCCAGCGCAAGCATGGCGGGTATTGCCCAGGTAGGGATCTTCAATCCTGCCTCTAACCCATCACTGCCCGGTGTGATCGCAGCACTTACACAGGCAAATGGCGGTACTGCTCCTTCACAGGCACAGATCCTCGGTTTTTACGCCACTTCCAATAACCCGCAACTGGCTCCCCTCAGGGCGCTGGCCACCGGCCTTACTCAGGGCTACTTCGGTCAGCAGACCATCAGCCGTACAGGTTATAATGAAGTAGACGTTGTTGATTACAATTCTTACAGCGTAAGACTCAACGGTGGTTTATATTATAAGATCACCAACGATATCGAAGCATCCCTGGTGGCTTACTGGGGTACCGGTACCACAGTGTACACTGGTGCTGACCGTTATGCACTGAAGAATTTCAAACTGGGTCAATATAAAGCCGAGATCAAAGGACGCAACTGGTTCCTCCGTGGTTATACCACCCAGGAAAATTCCGGTGATTCCTATACGGCCACCACAGCAGCCCTGTATGTGAACAATGACTGGAAAGCGAACTCCACCTGGTTTGGTGAATACTCCGCCACCTATGCAGGCGCCCGCGCACAGGGAGCACCCGATGCCGTTGCACACGCGGCCGCCCGTGCCGCTGCTGAAACCGGACGTTTCCTGCCGGGTACAGATCAGTTCAAAACATCCCTGAACGACGCCATCAACACCAATATCAACGACGGTGGCGCCAAGTTCGCCGATAAATCCAGCCTCTACCATGTAGAAGGCCAGTACAATTTCTCCGAGCATATCAAAGTGCTGGAAGTGATCGTAGGAGCCAATTACCGTTCTTATCACCTGAATTCCAACGGCACCATCTTTGTGGACACTGCCGGTACTATCAAGATCGATGAATACGGTGGTTATGTTCAGGTATCTAAAAAACTTTTCAACGATGTGCTGAAACTCACTGCCAGCGGCCGTTACGACAAGAGCAAGAATTTCGACGGACGCTTCACGCCAAGAGTGACTGCCCTGATCCAGATCGCGAAGGATAATAACCTGCGCCTCTCTTATCAGAACGCTTACCGTTTCCCAAGCACGCAGGACCAGTACATCAATCTGAAAACGCCTGGCGCCAGGCTGATCGGTGGATTACCATCTTTCCAGGATTATTTCAATTTCACCAATAACCCGGTTTACACTGCCGAAAGCATCGGGGCTTACCGCGCAGCGCTTGCCGCCGGACAAACACCGCCTGCACTCGAGAAAGCACCATTTGCACCGCTGAAACCGGAAACTGCCAACTCCTATGAGTTCGGCTATCGCGGTCTGCCTACCAAAAGATTGCTGATAGATGCGTATGTGTATTACTGTGAGTATAAAGATTTCATTGGCCGCAGGGCCGTTGGTCGTGCCACTGTGCCAGGCGGCATTGCCAACCCGCTCACTACCGAGAACTTCTCTTACCCTGAGAATTCTGCCCAGAATGTAAAAGCTATTGGTTGGGGTGTCGGCTTCGATTATATGCTGCCTAAACGTTACAGCCTGAAGGCGAATGTTTCCGGGGACCAGCTGAAAGATGTTCCTGCCAACTTCGTTACTTTCTTCAACACACCTAAAGTGCGTTACAATATTGGTCTGAGCAACGATGGTATCAATAATTCAAACTGGGGCTTCAACGTACAGTACCGCTGGCAGAGCAAGGTTGAATGGGAAGGAACTTTCGCTTCCAGCGAGATCCCTGCCTTCGGCACCCTGGATGCACAGATCAGCTACAAGTTCCCTGCTATCCGCAGCCTGATCAAACTCGGTGCGAGTAACCTGCTCAACAAATACTATGTGAGTGCGCTGGGTAATCCTGAGATCGGTGGTGTGTACTACCTGTCTTTCGGATACAATATTTTTTAATTGGTTATAACACTATAAAAGCAAAGCCCCGGAATGAACCGGGGCTTTGCTTTTGGCGATGATAATATGAAGAAACATTCTTGAGTCAAAAGTAGGGGCTGGTACCGTTCTGCAGCTACGTAATATATTGCTACGTGTAATAGAGCCGGGTCTGGAAAGTTCTTGCTGCTTACCGGTTGTGCCAGCCCCTGTTGGTTCAGGGCACAGGATTGGATTTGGTTTATTACAGAAGGATATTGGATTGCTTTTCTGTATGATGTAAAAGAATAAAACTTTTATCACATGTTCATGTGAATTCGGTTGGGTTGTATTAATCCTGCAATGAATCAATGTATTAATGGTTCGGAAAAAAAATACCCCGGCTGAAGCCAGGGTATTTCTATAATGGTGTATTGAAACTTATACGTTGAAACGGAAGTGCATCACGTCTCCATCCTTTACGATGTATTCCTTTCCTTCGATCCTCAGCTTGCCTGCTTCACGCGCAGCGGATTCGGAACCGTACTGGATATAATCATCATAACCGATCACTTCAGCCTTGATAAATCCTTTTTCAAAATCAGTGTGGATCACACTGGCGGCCTGTGGTGCTTTCCAGCCTTCGTGGATCGTCCAGGCCCTTACTTCCTGAACGCCGGCAGTGAAATAAGTATAGAGATCGAGCAGTTTGTAGGCAGAACGGATCAACCTGTTCAGCGCGGGCTCGGTCATTTTGTATTCTTGCATGAACAGCTCGCGGTCGGCAGGGTCTTCCATTTCCGCGATCTGTGCTTCAATGGTATTGTTCATTACAATCACCTGTGCATTCTCATTGGCAACTGATGCCTTGAGGGCTTCGGAGAATTTATTGCCGGTATGCATGCTGGCCTCGTCCACATTGGCAACATACAATACAGGTTTTTCGGTAAGCAGGAAGAGGTCGGCGAGCGCCACTTTCTCTTCTTTGCTAAGGTCAAGCCCGCGGATGCTCTTGCCTTGTTCCAGGTGTGCTTTGGCACGAAGCAATACATCCAGTTCAGCTTTCATTTTGGGATCGGTGCGGGCCATTTTCTCGGTACGCCCGATCTTCTTTTCAACGCTTTCCAGGTCTTTCAGCTGCAGCTCAGTATCGATGATCTCTTTATCGCTCACCGGATTGATGGCGCCTTCATCGCGAAGCACATTCTCATCCTCAAAGCAACGGATCACGTGGATGATGGCATCCACCTCGCGGATATTGCCCAGGAACTTGTTGCCAAGTCCTTCACCCTTGCTGGCGCCGCGTACCAGGCCCGCAATGTCCACGATCTCGATCTGGGTAGGAACGATCCTGTCCGGAACCACCAGTTCGGCCAGTTTGGCCAGGCGGCTGTCAGGAACATCCACCAGCCCCACATTCGGCTCGATGGTACAGAAACGGTAATTGCTGGCCTGCGCTTTTGCGCTGCTGCTCACCGCATTAAATAAGGTTGACTTTCCAACGTTAGGCAATCCTACGATACCTGCTTTTAAACCCATGATGTTTGATTTCTTGTTTTTAGCGCCGCAAAGATACATTAATGCTTCCATTTTACATTTTCCTTCCTCTAAATGGCTGTATTACCGGGGTTTCTACTATCTTAGGCAAATATTCCGGCATGGACCGAAGCCCGCGCTCCGCCAACATTCCGGCAGCTCCCTTAACCAAACCGTAAACAACAAATCACCGGAAAAATGGTATTAAACTTTCTCTGGATCGCCTTCTTCCTGATTGCATTTATAGTGGCTTTGATCCGGTTGTTAATGGGCGACACTGAAGTTTTCAAGCACATCATGGACGGCGTTTTCGACTCAGCCAAGACCGGCGTTCAGATCTCCATCGGCCTGATCGGTATCATGGCCCTCTTTCTGGGATTCATGAATGTGGGCGAAAAAGCAGGTGCCATCCGCTTCCTGAGCCGTATCGTAGGACCGTTCTTCAATAAACTCTTTCCCGAACTGCCGAAGAATCACCCGGCCATGGGGCATATGATGATGAATTTCTCGGCCAACCTGCTGGGGCTCGACAATGCCGCCACACCATTCGGCCTGAAATCCATGCAGAGCCTGCAGGAGGTGAACCCCGACAAGGAAACGGCCTCCAATTCACAGATCATGTTCATGGTGCTGCACGCCTCCGGCCTTACCATCATCCCGGTAGCCATCATCGCGCAACGCGCCATCCTCAAATCGAACAATCCCACAGAAATATTCATCCCCGCCATCATCTGCACTTTTGTGGCCACCATGGTGGCGATAGGTGTTACCGCCATCTGGCAGAAATTCAACCGCCAGCAATGGATCACTATCATTGCCGTAGGCGCTTTCGGAGCATTACTGCTCGGTGGATTGGGATTCTTCCTCCGTTATTCATTGAGCAATGAACGCGCATCCGCCTTCTCCACCATTGTGAGCAATGGCCTGATCATGCTGTTCTTTGTGGTGATGATCCTTGGTGGCATGTGGAAGAAAGTGCATGTGTACGATGCCTTCATCGAGGGCGCCAAACAGGGTTTCGATGTAGCAGTGAAAATCATTCCTTACCTGGTGGGTATGCTGGTGGCCATCAGCGTGCTCCGCAACTGCGGTGTATTCGATTATATGATCGATGGACTGAGCTGGGTGGTACGCAGCATGGGCTTTGATGCCAAATGGGTGGAAGCCATGCCTACGGCGCTGATGCGGCCTTTCAGCGGCAGCGGCTCCAGGGCCATGATGATCGATGCCATGAAAGTGAATGGCGCTGATTCTTTCATCGGAAGACTGAGCTGCCTGTTCCAGGGTTCAGCCGATACAACGTTCTATATAGTGGCACTTTATTTCGGATCAGTGGGTATCAAGAAGACCAGGTATGCGATACCGGCTTCACTGATAGCGGATCTGGCAGGTATCATTGCGGCGATATTCATTGCGTATAACTGGCCGTGGAGTAGTTAAGCCGATCACAATCGAAGCATATAAAAGTAGAAGGCCGCCATATTTAAAGGCGGCCTTACTTTTCTCATGTTACCGATGTTTGTAGTGTATCTGACCCGAAACTTTTATTATTGAACGATCATTGCTGAAACGTTTGGCATCAGTGTTCCAGTTGTTCTGCTTTTCCAGCCTCTCGCAAAGAAGGTATAGATCCTGCCAGCTACCGGATTGATCTTGTTACCGGCTGCAACGTTGATGGTTGTATTGGTGCCTGCCAGTTTCACATAGTACGACACATTACCGGCAAATACATCCATATATTCGGTTACCTGTTTGTATTCGACATTGCCGGCGATCTTCACGTTATCCCTGTAAAAATCGAGGGGGCCAGCATCAGGAATAAGGTGCACGAATTTAATCCTCACTTTACCAGAGTCTGTAGGTCTGTCCACATCATCCTGTACAAGTACGGAAGTTGTATTCGGGAATGAATCCGTTACAAAAAGCGTATATCTTTTTGCGTCCAGCTGCTGGGAGAATTCCAGGAGTTTTACTGAATCCTCACTGGTGCCCACTTTCTGGATGCTGAAAGAGAAATTAAGATTGCCTGGCGTAAAGCTCAGGTAATCGCTGTGATTCAGACCAAGCGTATTGAGGCCACCTCCGGGAAAGGGCGTATTGTACACCAGGTTCGGACTAACCCTTTCTCCATTCACCTTCAGCTGTGCGGCAGGGTTAGGTACAGTAGGACTGAAGTATCCTATTTTAAGCCTGGCAGTATTCTGCACTTCTGTACGGGTAGTGAGGTTGAATGTATTTTTTTCGCATGACAGCAGTAAGGCGCCTCCCGCGAGTATTACTGCCAATAGCAAAGATGTAATTTTCATTTTTGTATGTTTTAAGTTGACAGTAATCAGGGTTTGCTGAACCACATTTCATACGTGTGATAATCACTGTTCATGCCTCCCAGCGGGATCAATGCATCCACATTCCATACATACTCTGAGTTGAACCTTGGACGTACGCGGTAGGCGAGCTTGCCCTGGTTAGCTGTTTCCAGCGTTGCAGGTGGAGTCCAGGCATTGTACACAGGAGCATCATGATACACCGGATCCAGGTCAAAGTTGTAATGATTTTTCCTGAGGTCAGTCCAGGTTTCCAGCAGTCCCCATCCCCAAAGTGCGATATATTTCTGGAGCATGATATCTGCCAGACGCAGGTCGTTGGGATTCTGCTCTACCGCAACACCATTCAGATAACCGTTCACTTCCACTGCAGGAATTGCTCTTGTATTGAACACGGCCACATTACCACGAGGGAACACGGTGCGGTTGATGAAATCAAAGTGTGCTTTGATGCCTGCTTTGTAAGCAGTGTGCGCAGCCATCATATCTGTATTGCTTCTGTATAGCGCTTCTGCTTTGATGAACTGCATTTCGGCATAGGTCATTACTGGTTGCACGGCTTTATCGCGGAAAATGTACTTACCCAGCGTAGGAATGAATACACCGGAAATACGTGGGTTTCCGGTAGTACTGTCCTGCCACATTTGAGAGATCACTTTGTTACCTGTGTTGGGATCGCCAGTTCCGGGGATACCGCCGTTATAGCCACCGTTCTTTGTGCCAGATGTGTCTTTGGAAGCAGATAGCATATGAGGAAGACGAGGATCGCGGCTGGCGCTGTCCCTGTTGCCTACCAGGATGGAACCATCCATCAGTCCGACAATGAAGGCGCTCTGCCTGAAATGCGTGAGGTTATCCCTGGAAGGTCCGAAGAAGTTGGAGTCATCGGTCTTGGTACCATCAAATGGTAGCAGGAAGTCATCGTTGTTACTACCCATCGCTTTGTTCACATAATCCACCACCACCATCGGGTCAAAACCAGCTTTGTTGGAGAGGTTATTGTAATTGCGGGCCAGCAGTCCGTATACGAACTTCTTCCATTTGGTTACATCGCCATCATACACATAATCTGTTGTTTTCAGACGCACCGTGGTTGGCTCGTAATCTGTTTTATCCAGGTATTTGATCGCTGAATCACAGTAACGGCGTACGCCCATGTAAATTTCTTCCTGTGTATCGTATTTGAAGGAAGTGCCTTCATCTTTGAATGCTTCGGAGAAAATAGCTTCACCGGAATAGTCGGTCACCATCTGGAAGCTGTATGCTTTCAATGCCCATGCAGCTCCTACATAATCCCACTGCCTGTTCTCTTCACCCACTTTGATGATATAGTCCAGGTTTCTGCCCATACCGTAGTAGGTCATACGCCAGATATCGCCACCTGCGTCTGATGCGGATACATACCCGTGCTTATCCCAGGTAAATTCTGTGGTAGCGCGACCGGTATTGGTCACCCAGTTCTGGATGATCTTTCCCAGATAACGGCCATCCCATTGTACGCCACGTGAAATAGCGGCCAGCTGTGTCGGGAAAACGGAAGCCACACCGGGGCTCTGCGGTGTATCAGGATCCTGGTTTACATCGAGCCACTTTTTACAGGATGAGGCGGTAAGCATCAGCCCTGCGAGTATTGCTATAGAGAATGTTGATTTTTTCATACTTCAAAGTTTTTGATCTTTTACAATTGCACCCTTACACCAAAGTTGATAGCCCTTGGCGTGGCAATGGAGCCATAATCGATACCAGCACCGCCATATCCGCGTGCGAACGCTGTATTGGCATTGATACTGGGATCAGCTCCTGTGTAATTGGTGATGATGAAAAGATCGGTACCTGTAACAAAAACAGATGCACCCTTGAACACCTTCTGACGCTTCATAATGGACTGTGGCAGTGTATAGGAGAGGGTTACATCGCGGAGACGCAGCCAGTCAACAGATTCAATGAAATCACCTTCTGTGAGGTTGTCGGCACCAAAGTATTCGGATTTGTACATCGGAGTGATGGAGATATTGTTCTGTGTTGGTTTTGCAGAGTTCTCCTGACCATCATTCAATACGCCTTTGATGATGATACTTTTCTCACGGTCAAGTGTACGTTTGCTCAAACCAGTGAGGAAGAGCACATATTCGTTACCGTTGAATACATCACCGCCCTTGCGGATATCGATATTGAAGCTGAGGTTGAAGTTCTTGTAACGTACGTTGTTGATCAGACCGATCTTGTAATCAGGCTGACGGTCGCCTACCACTTCAAAGTCAGAGCCACGAAGCGGCAAGCCGTTGCTGGCGTTGATGATCAGGTCGCCGTTATTATTGCGTCTGTACCTGTAACCGGAAAGGTTGCTGGTGAAGGCGCCTTTGTATAACTGAGAACGCAGGTTACCGAATACCCAGGTGTCGGAATCATAGTAGGTAGGAAGGCCTTCAGGCATTTCCAGCACCTGTCCCACGTTCCTGTCGAAGTTCACGGTAACATCCCATTTCAGGTCGCGCGTTTTCACTGGCGTACCGGTCAGTTGTACTTCGATACCCCTGTTCTCAACAAGACCGCCATTGAACCATTTGATGATATAACCTGTGCCGTATGATGCCCTGGCAGCAAGGATCTGGTCTTTACTGCGCTGAGAGTACCAGGCGAAGTCGATGCCGAATCTTTCATTGAAGAACCTCATTTCGGCGCCGATCTCCAGGTTGCGTGTGAACTCAGGTTTGATCTTTACGTTGTTTCCGGTCACTCCATACGCATAACCACCACCGGTACTGGCAGCGGACTCGAAGGAGTTATCGATGATATAAGCAGCATAAGGCGCTTTACCGGTAGTAGCATAGGAAAGGCGTGCCTTACCATAGTTGAGCCAGGCCAGGTTCTTGAAGATATTCAGGTCACTGAATACAAATGCCAGTGAACCGCCGTAGAAATCGTAATAGGGGCTCTTATCCACCACACGGCTCATGAGAGTAGAGTTTCCTTCTTTAGTGCCGGAGAGCGAGAGATAAAGGATATCATTATATCCGATACTGAGGTTGCTCAGGAAGCGGAACTTCCTGATCTCCGTTTCTGTGAGCCTGGATGTTCTGGAAAGGGGATCGGTATTATTGATGGAATTGAAATTCTTCTCATAAAAACGCTCGCCTTTCAGTGAGTTGATAACAGTGCTGTTATCATCAAAGGAAATACCGGCAGAGAAACTGTTGGTGAATTTACCGATATCCTTTTTGAAGGTAGTACGCAGGTTACCACTCAGGTTCCTGGTATTCTGAGTGTAAGTAGAAATAAATCCACCGGAGGCAACACCATAACGGGATTCAGGATGCGTCACAAACGATCCTGTCTGGGAATAAGCATCGATGCCCATGGAGCCGCTGATATTCCACCATTTGAAGGGATCGTAGTTCAGCTGCACGTTGCCGGTGCTGCGGCTTACCTTATCCCTTGCAGGGTTCTTGTATACATCCCAGAACGGATTATCGAATTCGGTGGTGGCAGTACCATCACCACGCAGCAGTTTACGGCCACCGGTTGGCGTCATATAATCTCTTGCATCGTTGTCGATAGGCCAGTTGAGCAGGGTGAGGAAATATGATCCCATACCCTTGGAAGCCTTACCGGTTTCAGAAGTAAGATAGGTGAATGATGAGTTGACGCTGAGGTTCTTTCTCAGTTTTGTGCTGGCGCTGAGGCGCAGGCTGAGATTGGTGAAGTCTGTGCCGGGGATCACACCATCCTGCCCGGTATAACTGGTAGCCAGGCGGTAAGTGGTGTTCTCACTGCCACCCTCAAACGAAAGATTATGTTTTTGTGTGAAGCCTGTTTTAAAGAAGTTCCCGAAGTTATCGAAGAACTGTGTATTCTCAGGGTATTTGGGCCCAAAGAAGGCATACAATGCGCCGAGTGAAAAAGGGTTCACTGTTGCATTGGGATTGGAAATACCTGCGGTACCTCTGCCGTAAGTGGTCTGTACTTCAGGGAACCTGTATACTTTCTCAGTTCTGAAAGAATTATCGTACGTGATGGAAGTGGATCCTGATTTCCCTTTTTTAGTGGTGATGATCAGGGCGCCTGAGGCACCATCGGCACCATACAGTGCGGTGGCTTCGGGTCCTTTCAGAACGGTAACAGTCTCAATATCATTTGGATTGATATCCATGGCGCGGTTGCTGTAATCGTTGTTCCTGTTATTGAAGCTTACGCCGCCGCCTGCCACCAGCGCTTCCTGGTTGAAGGTCTGGTTGTCGTAAGGAACCCCATCCACTACTATCAGCGGCTGGTTATTACCACCGATGGAGGTGGCGCCCCTGAGGATAATAGAGGTAGAAGAACCAGGTGCGCCCGAAGTGCTGGTGATGGAAGCGCCCGGAATACGGCCTGCCAGTGAATTGAAGAAGTTGTCGCGCTGCGTTTCCGCGATCTCTTTACCTGAAACGGTAGGGGCCTGGTAACCCAGTTCGCGTGGTTTCTTCTTGATACCATAGGCAACGGTCACTTCCTGTAACTCACGGGAAGTGGACTTCATGGTAATGGTTGCATTTTCTTCTTTACCTACAGTAAATGTGGTGGATTCATAACCAACGAAAGTGAACAATAAAACCTGTCCGGGTGCAGCCGAGATCTTGAATTTTCCGGAAGGGTCTGTCTGTGTTGATTTGTTGGTGGCCCTGTTCAGGACCGTTACGCCCTGTAATGGAGTCTGGGCATCATCAGTAACCGTACCCAACAACGGATGTTCCTGGGCAAAAAGGTAGCTCAATGGCAATACGAATAGCATTACCACAAGCCAGAGTTTTTTTCTCATAGCGAGGTGTTTGTCGTTAATGTATCAGGGATATATGCAGTCTTACAGTACTTCTATGCCAGCGTCTTTATATGGTTTCAGCAGAGGGTCATCGGGTGACAGTTCAGTAATAAGGGTGTGAATCTTACTGATGTCATCGATGTGGATCGGTTGCAGGGAATTTATCTTTTCGGCGATAGTAAGGCAAACCACTTTCTGCGCCGATTCAATCATCGCTTTCTTCAGGGTAACTACGTCCCAGTCATTATCGGTAATTCCATTCTTTATATCTATGGCGTTGATGCCAAGGAAACAGAGGTCGGCACGGATCCTTTTGATCTGTGCAATGGCTTCAGCGCCCACGGTGATCTTGGAGTTCTTGCTCACTTTGTCTCCGATCAGGATCACATCGATGGAAGGGTGGTGCATGTACTCCAGCACAACCGGGATACTACCTGAAATGAAAGTAGCCTTCAGTTGCGGGGGCAATGCCCTGGCCAGCTCGATGATGGTAGTACCACCGGTGGTCAGCACAAACATGCCATCTTCTATCAGCGATGCCGCTTTTTGCGCAATGATCTTTTTATTATCTAGCGAATAAACGTTGTTGGATGGATAATAAACCTGGCTGAAGGAATGAGATAACGCTCCACCGTGCACTTTAATGATTTTGCCTTCATCCGCCAGTTCCTGCAAGTCTCTGCGGATCGTATCTTCAGATACGCTGATCTCCTGGCTCAATGATGAGGAGAGCACCTTGTTGTGGAGATTAACCTGATGCAGAATATACGCTTGTCTTTCCTTTTTGAGCATATCGTTAGCTGGTTACCCGGTAAAATAAAGTAAATTCCTGCACAAAACCGCACGAAATGTTAAAATTATTGGCAAAATCGGCATTAAAATTTTAGAGCTCGCATGTACATGCGGGTTTCTGAAGGAATGAGCCGTCTTTTTGCCGGTACGGTTGCAGTTTGTTGCAGAAGTAAGATACTTATTTTAGGGTAAACCGCACAGTAACGGCAAAAGCATCGGGAACAAAGTTGATATCGGGGATGATATCCAGTTCAGGTTTCCAGTCGGCGGAAATATTGATAGGAGCTTTCGGGAAGGTATACTCGATACCTAAAATACCGGTTGGACCAAGATAAGTGTTCTTATCCTGCCAGCCCGCAAAAAATCCCGCACCATAGAACCAGCGCAGTCCGGGCGTTGAAAAATTCTGATGCAGCTCCAGCAGCGCGCCCAGTCCGAACCGGGAGCCGAAGGAGATCAATCCTTCAACAGCACTCTTGTCCGTTACATTGTACTTTCCACTGATGGAGTTGTTGAGCGTGGGGGTTGAATTGCTTAACCGGAGGCCTACGCCGAACCGGTAATCCTGAGCAGATGCTTGCTGGCTGCTGATCACAAAAGCGCCCGCCAGGAGCAGGGTTACAATGATCCTTTGCATAATTTCTGTTTAATACCGGAAAACGAAAATGATGCCATTGTAGTGATAACGGCCCTGTTAAAGTTCCTGCAAAGGAAAGTGAAATATATGTGAAGCAACTTAGTTGCCGAAGAGCTCGAACTTGGTCTTGGGCCTGCGCTTGTCGTGCCACTTGAAATTACGCAATACTTTTTCCTGTTCCGTAGCGGTGCTCACCGGAAGGAAACCTGCACTGGGTGCACTGATGATCACTATTTTGTCAAGCTCCTTATTCAGGAAGCGCAGATCGATGATATCTCCATGTGCATTGTTGATCCCTACCAGCGCACTGTCCTCATCTTTGGCCCAGTACACACTTTCAGCATTGCCTTTGGCGCGTACATAATCGATGGTGCCATCGATGAACATCGCAGTGATACGGTTGCCCTTGAGCTGGTTGAACATATTCTCCCCCGTTTTTGAAACGGCCAGTGCATTCTCAAATACGAAAAGCCTGTCTGCTTTCTTGTTCTTCGTATACAGGTATATGGTATCGCCGGTGAGCTGGTTGTCACCGTTCCATACAATGGGATCGGTGAACAGCCTGAAGATGCTGTCCTTACCGGAATAGAACAGACTATCTGCAACGGCCTGCAATGAGTCGGAGAAGATCCGCACATTGTGGAAGGCCTGGAAATAACGGTCAGTGCTGTCGTTGGCTTTTGTTGTATCCGTGATGATCACCGGGTCTTTGCCTTTTTTAGGGGCAGCCGGTTTTTTTGCCGCGAGCGTATCTGCCGGTGGTTTGATGGCCGTTGCCGGAGGATTGACAACTACCGGCGGGTTTTTAACAACCACAGGCGCTTTCACGCCGGTATCTATGGTGATAGCCACAGCGGAATCGCCGGGTTCCGTCTGCATCATCTGTTTCACCAACGCTCTCACGGAATCGTTGTTTCGATGGGCCGAATCGATCTTTGTTGCCATGATGCTGTCCACCAGGTTACCCGGTGTAAAAGTTGTGTCCTTCTCCGTTGCTTTTCGGTTATTGATCAACGATATAGCTGTGGAGTCCTTTAATGCCTGTTTGCGTTGTGCGGCAATGGCCTTCGCAACGCTGTCGCGGGCTGCATTCACGGCAGATACCGAATCCAGGTGCCTTTGCAGTTTGCTCAGCCTTCCGCAAAACAAAGTGTCTCCAGCAATATAGATGGAGTCTGAGTCCTGTGTGAGGATCATCAGTGGCTGCGGGGTGGCAAAGCAAGTACCTTCCCCCGCGTTGGCCCTGATATAGTTTGCCAGGATGGAAATTCCCTGGGCAGAGTCCACATACACTGCATTGCCGGTAAGTACGCTGATACCGGTATGATCATCGCGGTCGATCTGGTTGGCGATAACACGGGTACGCGCTTTGGCATCTGTGATCACGGGCCTGCCGGCAAAATAGGCCTTCCTGTTCTTTACATCGTATGTGCCTTCCCGTGCTTCGATGGTCCTGCCGGAAGTATCGGTGATATGAGTCCTGGAAATGAAAGTGGAGATCTCGGTTTCCGTATTGTACAGCAGCGAGTCTGTTCTTACGGTAGAGCCCGGGTCTTTCAGCACTACATTCTTTTTGAAGTACACGTCCTTCATCTCTCCATAATAAGTGCCTTCCTGGCTGGTGAGCACTGATTTGCCGTTCTCCACGCGGCCGCCATTGTAGTAGTCGCCGATCTTTTCATTGGCATCATACCGCATCTCTTCCGTATGCAGGGTGATCTTGCCGTCGGTGAGCTTCACCTTCTTCTTCAGGTTGGCGATGCGTGTATCTATATAATAAAGGAGATACTGACTATAGGTATGAATACTGTCGGCATCATTGATATGTACGTTGCCGAAGGCTTCCAGTGTCCTGTCGCGTTTGTTGAGGATAGCCGAATCGCAATAGAAAGTGGTCTTGTTCTGTTTTACGATCACATTACCGGTCCAGATATTGAGCTCCGTTAAAGAGTCCTTTTTTTCGTACCTGTATTTCTGAGAGTTCACCCATTCCACCATTTTGCCGGTAGTATCGGCAGGAGAGGACTGTGCAAAAACATTGGATAGGAGAAGCAGGCTGAATACCAGCAATGCTGAAAAGCGCATCATTGTTTTAGTTCTCTTTGTTCGGAACAGAATCATATACTGGTGCTGTTATCGGTCCGCTTTTGTCTTTCCTTCCAAACACGGAAATATTCACGTAGCGTTTGGGGTGGAGGCGGAAATCGTCGAGCAAAGTAGTCAAACTCCTGTTGGTCTGGCGGAGCTCATCGTACAATTTGCGATCATTTAACAGGAGGCCCATCGTATTATCTTTCTGCGTGGTCTTGGATACAGCGGTGCTCAGTTTGTTGGTCACGCTCTCCAGGTTATCGATGGTTTCTTTGATCTTGGCATTGGCGAGATTGTTGGAAGTCTTCTCCAGGTTATCAACTGTTGCTGTTATCTTTTCATTGCTCTTAGCCAGGTTGCCTGTTACGGATTCAACATTGGTAAGGCTTTTAGCCAGCATGCCTGTCTGGGCATCCAGCAATTTATTGAGGCTCTGAGTGGAATGTGTAAGGTTGGCGATGATGGAAGCCAGGTTGTTCTTGGTGTTGGGATCCAGCAGGCTGTTGAGGTTCTTTACCAGTGTATCCAGGGAGTTCAGGGTCTGGGTAGCGCTGGCCAGGGCAGGGTCGAGGCTTGCCTGGAGTTTGTCTGTAAGCCCTTTTACCGGTCTTGTGCTGAGCGTATCACCATCGGTCATGTATTGAGAATCGTTGCCGAGAATGATCTTGAAACTGGTGGAAGATCCCAGCAGGTCTGTGCTCAGGCTGGCGAAAGAGTTCTTCGGGATATTCACTTCCTGGGTGAGGGTAATGCCTACGATGATGCCGGACATGTTCTGATCCTTTGCTTCTATCAGGCTTACTTTACCAACCTGCAGGCCGTTCACGGTAACAGGGTTGGAGATCATCAATCCTTCAACGGATGGGAATACTGCGAATAATTTATGCTTGGTGGTGTTGAAATCTTTTCCTTTCAGGAAGTTAAATCCGAGGATCAATACCGCAATGGCAATTGCTGTGAGCGACCCAACTTTAGTTTCATTAGAAATTTTCATGCAAATGATTTTTAGCGCTGCATCCTGTCAATCAGGAGGCAAGATGCATTTTTTTGAACGCCGCAGCAAAAATAAAACAATTGGGACAGATGCCGGTCATCATTTGGACCCTGTGGCCTCTTTGTAGCGCTTGACAGCCTGGAAGATATGTTTGGCGATGGCTTCCTGCCCTTTCGTATTATTGAGATAGTCCTCATCTTTACGATTGGAGATGAAGCCGGTTTCCACCAGTATGCTCGGCATGGCTGTGGCCTGCAGGATCCAGATCCCTTCATTGTTCCTTTGCTTAACACCCCGGCTGCTTCTGCCTCCTTTCTGAAATTCAGACTCCACGTAAGTAGCCAGGGTCAGGCTTTTATCAAAGTATTTTTTCGTCCAGAGTAAAGACCTGGCCTTGAATTCCGGGTCATTGATATCGGGAGTGTACTCGCCGTGCTCAGCCTCTTCAGACACTCTTTCGCCTACATATTCACCTTTTGCACCGGTGCGGTCAGCCGCCCAGATATACGTTTCAGTACCATGGGCCGGATTGGGAGAGGAATAGACCTTATATCTCGGAACGATACGTGTTTTCTTTTTCCTGTTCTTTCCCTTGCCGGTGTAATAAACCTCCTTTTTGGTACCCACTTTTTTGCGGGTGGTAATGGGAGGGGCGGAGTTGGCGTGAATGGAAATGTACAGGTCGCCCTTATGCTCATTGGCCATGGTTGCCCTGTAACGGTTATCCACAAACACATCCGTTGTCCGGGTGTATACCACTTTCACACCCGGCATTTGGCTCAGTAGTTTCCCCAGTTTGAGTGCAATAGCCAGACAAACAGCTTTTTCTGTTGAATATTTTCCACGGGCACCGATGGCTTTGCCGCCATGGCCGGCATCCACAATGATGGTCTTCAATGTGGGCTTCTGTACCGTCTCAGGCGTCTGGTACGCCGTCAGGGCCGTAACGATAACACAAATGGTAAGGCCACGAAGGATTGTTTTCAACATGCTATACTCATCGGTTTTTGAACGGGGGGAATTATTTCCGGTTGTTGTCTTTCTGGGCCGGGGGAGTAGTTGCAGGCTGACCATCGGCATTTGCCGGAGCAGACTGCTGCTCAACGGGCAGGTGCTGCTTATTCTCCAGGCTCTGCTTATACCGGAGGAGTGACACCATGATACTGGCCACGATCTCTTCCTGGCCTTTTTCACTGATGATATATTGCTCTTCTTCGGTATGTGTTACAAATCCTGTTTCTATCAGTACACTGGGCATACCCGTTGCCTGTAACACCCAGATGCCTTTTTCATTCCTTTGTTTGACGCCGCGGCTCACACGACCTCCTTTCACAAATTCTTCTTCTATGAATGTGGCCAGCAAAAGACTCTTGGAGAAATATTTCTTTTCATACAACTGTGAGCGGATGCGGGCTTCAGGAGAATTAAGGTCCA
>NZ_JBQCGW010000081.1:0-31119 GCF_051955275.1 Pseudobacter sp.
ATCACCGCCTCCTGGTTATTAAGGTGTTTTACTTTCAACCACTCACGGGTACGGACACCCGAATAATATTCACTGTCGGCTTTCTTTGCCATCATTCCTTCAAAATCAAGTTTCTTCACATGGTGAAAGAACTTCTTACCGCTGGTACTTACGTGATCAGAATAACGGATCACATCTCCCTTGTAAGAACTCAGTAATTTCTGCAGCAACTCTTTGCGGTTGATCAGCGGCAATTCCCGAAGATCCTTGCCATCGAGGAATAATAGATCGAAGACGTAATAATGCAAGGGATGACGGGGATCCTGATCGTATTCCTGTAACATCTGAAAACGGGGACGGCCTTTATCATTCAGCACCACTATTTCTCCGTCCAGCACACAATCATGACTGAGCTTTGTGATGGCTTCCACCACTGGCGGATATTTCTGAACGAAGCTGAGGCCATTGCGGGAATAGAGCTTCAGTTTCTTCTTCCGCCATTCGGCGATGGCGCGGTAGCCATCCCATTTCATCTCAAAGATCCATTCTGCATTATCGAATGGTTGTTCGGCAAGTGTGGCCAGCATTGGTTCTATGAACTCATCGTATTTGCGGGAAGGATCAGAAACAGCCTTACCCGCCGCTTTGCCAGCGGCTTTTTTTGCTCCTGATTTTGCAGCAGCCTTTTTCTTACCTGTTTTTCTTTCCGGCATATGCTCGTTTTGTAGCGGTTTTGCGGGCGGACTTTGACGCTGCTTTCTTCACAGGCTTTGCAGTTTTTTTCGCGGCAGGTTTAACTGATTTTTTAGCGGTCTTCGGAGTTAGTATGCTTGCGGACCTGGTAACTGCTTTAGAGGAAGGCTTTTCACCAGATTTTGTTGCAGGCTTTACAGCTGCGTTCTTTTTCGATGCTGGTGCATTCTTTCGCGCCCCTGATTTCTTTGATGCAGCTTTCGCAGGCCTGTTGCTTTCCCATACAGCCAGTTTCCCGGCTCCTTTCTCAAAAATCTCTTTTTTCGATTGCCCTTTTATCAGTTTCTCCGCATCATATTTTGTTTTCACGGCAAACTCATCATTGTGCTTGATGAGCAGCCAGTTCTTTTCATCACGCTTCAGTCTTACCAGCACAAACTCTCCGCTGAGCTTCGAACCTTTGATCACAAACTTCAACTCCCCTTTTTCAAGCCACTTCAGTGCTTCTTTTTCCGTGATCGGCTCTATCTCTGCATTCACAGGAATATAAAAACCATGATCCCAGACCTGCACCACGCCTGCCCCGTAGTTCCCTTCCGGGATGATACCATGAAAGTTGATATAATCCACCGGATGATCTTCCACATGCACTGCCAGGCGCTTGTCAGCGGAATTCATACTTGGCCCTTTCGGCACTGCCCAGCTCTTCAGCACTCCATCCAGTTCCAGTCTGAAATCATAATGCAGGCGGGTGGCATCGTGGCGCTGCACCACAAAACGAAGCTGCTTGCCGGCAACCTGTTTGCGACCAGAAGGCTCTGGTGTATTACTGAAATTCCGCTTTTTCTTATATTCCTTCAGCATGACATACCAGTTTTAGGATGCACGTTTCTTCTTCGTTTCCAGGCTCGCCTTAAGCTGGCTCATCAGATCGCTTGCGCGTGAATGCACCACCTTGAGTGAAGGAGTGGTAATCTTCCTGCCCTTCGCCTTGGCTTTGATCAACTTCATAAGCTTCTCCGTATAAGTATCTTTGAATGCAGAAAGATCAAATTCACCGGCCAGCTGGTCGATAAGGCTCATAGCCATTTTCAGCTCATTCGGTTTAACTGATTTTGCCGTGAGGCTGGGAATATTCAGATCGGAATGATCACGGATCTCTTCTTCAAAACGAAGTTTCTGAACTACCAGCACGCCTTCTTCTGCTTTTACCACGCAGGGATTTTCTTTCGTGCGCAGCACAAAAGAACCCAGCCCCACCTTGCCGCTCTTATTGAGTGCGGCCCAGAGCAGGGCATACGCGCGTGAACCGGATTTATCCGGCTCTATATAATATGGAGTATCCCAGTACATACTGTCGATCTCCGATTCATCCGCAAATGTGGTGATGGCAATTGTTTTGGTTTTCTCCGGCATCGCCTTCTCAAAATCAGTATCATCCAGCACAACGTAGCGTCCATCAAGGTTGTAAGCTTTTACGATATTGGCCCACTGAACCACTTTTCCGCTTTTTTCATTGATGCGCTGGAACTTGATATTGGAATGATCCTTCTTATCCAGCATATCGAGGTCCAGGGAACTTTCCTGTACCGCGCTGTATAATTTTACCGGGATATTCACCAGTCCGAAGCCAATGGCGCCTGACCATATTGCTCTCATATCAAATGATTTTTGATGAGTACGGCAGGGACCTGGGGTATGAGAATCTATTCTGTTTTATCTTTCCTGAAAGTAAGTACAAACATGGTGCCGCTGCCAGGTGTGGAATGAACGTCAACACCCGCCTGGTGAGCCTGCAGGATATTGAGAGTGGCGGCAAGGCCCAGGCCAAGACCATTACGCTTGGATGTGAAATAAGGTTCGAAGAGTCTTTGCAGGTTTTCGGGGGAAATACCGCATCCGTTGTCTGTGATCTTCACCTCGTAATGCTGCGGCAGGGAGTTCACATTGATTTCCAGCTCCCCCTCTCCTTCATTCATCGCCTCCACGGCATTGATGATGATATTGAGGAAAGCGATCTTCAGTTTCTCCTTATCGGCCATTACCTCGATGATATCATCAGGGTACCTGATATTTGTTTTGATCTGCTTGAGCATGATGCGGTCCATGGCCGCCGTGATACTCTCATCCATGATATCCTGTAATGGCACGCGCCGCAGGATGATATCCGTAGGCCGGGCCGTATCCAGCAATTCAGAGATGATAGCGCCTATGCGCTTGGTATTGCGCAGGATGATCTGGTAGTAACTGAGCTGGTCTTCGGTAAGGCCATCATGACGCAGATGATCCAGCGAGAGATGGATATTGGTGAGCGGATTCCTGATCTCATGGGCCAGGGTCCGCGCGAGACGGCCGGTGGCAGCCAGCTTCTCGCTCATCACCAGATTCTTCTCCGCTTTTCGCAGACTGGTGATATCATGCAGGATGCCCTGCACATAAAAAGAGCCGTCCGGCCGCTGAACAGTAGTTGCAGAGAAAATGCAATGCAGTTCCTCTTCTTCACTGTCCAGCAGGTCCAGCTCCACATCTTCCACTTCGCCCTTTTCCTTCAGCTGCTGTGCGAGGTATTCCGCTGCCTGTTTATTGGGCATCAGGTCGTACAGCGTGAGATCAGCGAGCTCTTCGGAAGTGTAATTACATAGGTGGTTAGTAGCCTGATTAACGGTAAGGAATTGCAGACCGGTGTCTGCAAGAAATATAGCATCCTTCGATTTCTCGAAGATGTTGCGGAATTTAAGTTCGTTATCGCGCAGCGCTTTCATGGAGCGGGCATTCGCCAGCGAGTAGCGGATACAACGCTCCAGTTTTTCTGCATTGAGCTCGCTCTTGACAAGGTAATCGGCAGCGCCGGCCAGCATGGCTTCCATATCCACTTTATGATTGCCTTTGCCGGTAAGCAGAATGAGCGGTGCTTCACAATTGCGCAGCAGCGCCTCTTTCAGGAGATCGAGGCCTGTGCGCGCGCCGAGATAATAATCTATGAAATAAAGATCATACCGGTAATGGCAGATATGATCCATCGCTTCGTTGTAGTTGTAACACCAGTCTACCTGGAAATTTCCATTGATCTCCTTCACCAGCGTGCTGGTGATAAAAAAGTCGTCTTCATCGTCGTCGATGATCAGGATACGTATGGGTTCAGTGGAAATGAGCATGAATAAACCGGGGTTAAAGATTTACTTATTGTGCATCTGGCAATACAATGGTAAAAGTAGCTCCTTTACCGGGCTGTCCGGACGCAGAGATCACACCCGCATGGTTGTCTGCGATCCTCCTGCAAATGGCCAGACCAATACCTGAGCCAGGATATTCCGCCTTGCCATGCAAACGCTGGAAGAGCTGGAAGATCCGCTCTGCATACATATCTTCAAAGCCGATACCATTGTCAGACACCACAAATTTATAATAGTTCCTTGCAGAACGTAATTTGAATTGTTCCTTCTCTTCCTTACTGAGTTTATTACTGCTGATGCTGATCCGCAGCGGAACACCCGGGCGCTGGAACTTCATCGCATTGGTAAGCAGGTTATGAAAGAGCTGCCTGATCTGTACGGGGTTCACTTCCATATCCGGCATTGGCTGCAGGTCAATGAATGCATGGGAATCCTCGATGCTGAGGTCCAGCTCCTCTATCACCTGCTGAATAAGCGCACGCATATCCGTTTTCACAAAAGGATGCTGCATCCTCGTTACCCTGGAGAAATCGAGCAGGTTATCGATGAGCACGCGCATATTCTCAGCGGAAGCGAGCATACGGTTCAGGTACACGGTACCTTCATCGGAAAGCTGGTCTGCACAGCGGCTTTTCAGGCGCTCTCCAAACGTGCTGATCTTGCGCAATGGCTCCTGCAGGTCATGCGAAGCCACATAGGCAAACTCCTCCAGCTCGTGATTGGAGCGGTTGAGTTCATCCACTTTCTCTTCCAGGTTTTGCTCGTATTCCTTGAGTTTGGTAACGTCATGTGTGATACCGAAGATCTTCACGGCCCTGCCATGCACATCGCGCTGCACTTTGCCGAAAGATTCGATGGTTTTGGAACCACCGTCAACTGTGAAGATGGAAGATTGCCTTACATAACTTTCGCCATTCTCCACCATGTCATTGAACGCATCATTGGTCTTCTTCACTTCTTCCGCAGAAAGATGTAAGCGGTAGAACTGAAAGAGGTCCATACCGGTTCCATTATCCCCTTCAGCATAACCGAGCAGGCGGAACATACCATCTGACATGGTCATCTGCTGCGTACTCAGCGTAAGCTCCCAGGTACCCAGGTGCAAAAATTCTTCTTTCTGTTCCACCATCTGCCTGTAATGCATCAGGTCGCGCAGCAACTGGGTCTTCTCCGTTACATCACGATTGATGCCGATGCCCCTGATCACATTGCCCTGCTCATCATACTCGAACTTCATCTTGGTAGTGATCACGCGTTCGCGCTTATCGTTGGTAACTATATGGTAGGTATATTCAAATGGCGTTTTATCTGCCATGGATGCGGCCCGTATATCACGGAACTGCTGGCATTCCCCCGGTTCCAGGTGGGCCAGGTAGAATTCATCCGTTACCATCTCACTGGTAGTAGCCTGATCATATCCCATGATCCGGAACATACCATCTGACCAGGTGACCTTACCGGAATGAATGTCCCACTGCCAGGTACCGAATAATAACAGGCTTTCCACTTCATCGAAAAGTCCTTTTATTTTCGTTTCCTCACCAACGGGCATCCCGGATCCTGCTACTTCATTTTCGTTCGTCACCATTTTCAGATATGAGATGTTGTTATTGGCTTCTTCTCGTCTCATCTCTTAACGATTGTTTAATTCCTGATACAGTTTGATCTTGTTGTACAAGGTTTTCCTATCTATATTCAGCAACTTGGCTGCCTTGCTCTTATTAAAGTTCGTTTCTTTCAGGGCTTTCAGGATCAGTTCATATTCAAGATCGATGCTGGCTTCCTTGAGACTGTTTTCGGAAGGCAGGCGTCTTACCAGGCGTGGTTCCTCCATCACCACCGGTGGTGCCACAGGCGCAGTTTCAACATAAGAAGGCTCATTGTTATGTTCAAACAACAGCTTCTTGTAGTTGCTGATCTCAAAAGGCAGGCTGCGCACTTCAATGTAATCTCCGTCTGTAAGCAGGGCTGCTCTCTTCACTACGTTCCTCAGCTCTCTGAGGTTACCATGCCACACATAATTCCTGAATATCTCTTCCACTTCGGGAGAAAATCCTTTTACATTTTTTTGTAATCCTTCATTGGCTTTTTCAAGGAAGTGCCTGGCGAATACCATGATATCATCCTTGCGCTGACGCAGTGGTGGAAGATCGATGGTGAACTCGTTGAAGCGATGGAAAAGATCTTCCCTGAACTTTCCTTTCTGAGCCGCTTCCCATAACTTTTCGTTACTGGCTATGATGATGCGCACATCCAGTCCGATGTCTTTGGTGCCACCTACCCTTCTCATCTTACGCTCCTGGATAACACGGAGAAGGCTTACCTGGATATCGTAACCAAGGTTGGCGATCTCGTCGAGGAAGATAGTACCTCCGTTGGCCAGTTCAAAACTACCCGCCTTCTGGTTGATGGCTCCTGTGAATGAGCCTTTCTCATGACCGAACAACTCACTGCCTGCCAGTTCTTTCGAGAGTGCCCCGCAATCGATGGCCACAAAGGGGAAGGCGGCGCGTTTACTGCGTTTATGGATTTCCTGTGCAATAGCTTCTTTACCACTTCCACTCTCCCCGTAGATGATCACACTGTAGTCTGTTGGAGCCACCAGCGTGATCTGATCAATCAGGTGCTGGAACACAGGACTGTTTCCGAAAATATAATCGCCATTGATACCTGCCGGCTTCTTTTTGTCTCTCTTCTCCTCTGTTGTGTGCACACCATTTACCGTGCCTTGCGCTACCGGAGCTGCAGGAGCTGTACCTGCCTGCTGAAGCGCGGACTGGATGGTGTTGAGGATCTCTTCCGGGAACAATGGCTTGGTCACATAATCATATGCACCCAACTTCATTACGTCCACAGCAGTTTTCAGGTCATTGTAACCCGTGATGATAATCACAGGCATTGCCGGATATTTTTCCTTGATCTTGAGCAGCATGGTTTTGCCGTCCATTCCCTCCATACGATAGTCGCACAATACGATATCGATATCCTTCACTTCTTCCATCACCTCCAGGGCTTTTTTGGCAGAATAAGATTCAATGGTCTCATAACCATGCTTTGTCAGGAACTTATTCATCAGGAAACATATATCACGATCATCATCAATGACTAAGACTTTTGGCATAACTGGCAGGTTTTATAGTATAAATGTACTTGAAATAGGTCGATATGGCTGATCAGCCCCAGACGGCGCGCATCTGGGCGGTAGGGATCCTCAGCAACTCACGGTATTTCGCCACGGTACGCCGGGCGATCTTATACCCCTTCTTTGCAAGGATCACCACCAGCTGGTGGTCTGTAAACGGACTCTTTTTATCTTCTGCAGCAATGGCTTCTTCCAGTGCATGCTGTATGATACGGTTGCTCACCACTTCTCCCTGCTCATTGGCAAGCCCTTCAGAGAAGAGGTCTTTCAGCAGGATATTACCGAAAGGCGTTGCTGCATATTTATTGGAAGTGATACGCGATACTGTGGAAATATCCACACCCACTTCTTTCGCAATATTTTTCAGGATCATAGGCTTCAGCATCAGCGGATCACCTTCCTTAAAATATTCATACTGCCATTTTACGATGGTGCGCATTACACGCAGCATGGTTCCCTCACGTTGCTGAATAGCCGAAATGAACCACTCTGCCGCCTGCAATTTGCTTTTGAGGTATTGACCGGCAGCCTTGTCATCCTTGCTGCACTGACTCTTTACGGATTCCATCCAGGAATGACTGATATGCAGGGCGGAGGAACGCTGACGGGCCAGGGCCACATCGATGGTATCTCCTTCCACGGTGATCACAAAATCAGGAACGATATAGTTACGGTTGCCTGATTCCTCAGTGGCCGTCATTATAGGTTGCAAAGGCAATGCCGCGATGAGCTCAAGCACTATGCGAAGCTCATCCTCTTCCAGGCCAAGGGCTGCCATGATCTTGTCGAGCTGACGGTTCTTGAGATCAGTGAAATGGTCACGCACCAGTTTCAGTGCGGCAGCTATATCCGGACGATTGGTGTTCTTTCTTTCCAGTTGCAGCAGCAGGCACTCGCGGATATCGCGTGCTCCTACTCCGGCAGGATCGAGGTTCTGTATCACAAAGAGGTGGCGCTCCAGTTGAGGCGCTTCGATCCACTCACCATATTTGAAGCTCATGTCTTCCGCCAGTGAGCTCAGTTCCTGGTCCAGCATACCGTTCTCATTCAGAGAATCAATAATATAACAGGTGTACAGGAAATCCTTTTCATCGAGCAGGAGCAGCCTGCATTGCTCTTTCAGGTGTTCCCGGAAATCGGAAACCTGCGCCAGTGGACGGTCGGGCACTGCTTCCCCGGTAAAATAATTGGCATACTCGGTTTTATAATCGGGGATATCATCGTAACCGAATTCTTCCCAGTCTGCAAAATCCTGAATGGCTTCACTCTCCTCCCTGGTACCGTTATCGTCTGCCGGTGTCTCTTCCAGCAGGGGGTTTTCTTCCAGCTCCTGCTGAATGCGATGCTCCAGCTCCAACGTATTCAGATGAAACAGGTTGAGCAGCTGTATCTGCTGGGGCAGGATGCGGACCTGCTGTTTCTGAGTAAGGTGTTGATAGATCATGGCAATTAATTAATAGTGTACAGCACCATAATGCAAGGCTTAAACCAAAATCGGATTTTCTGTTTTTTTCTTTTATTTTCTGCTATAATGCTGATCCTTACTGCATTTCATCGTAAATTTAAGGATCAGCCCGAGGCTGGCCCGGTACTTGCGACTGTAGACAAATTTCCACAATTTGAGGAAAGAATTACATGAAGTTTAGATTTCAATATATCTATACCGCATTTATTCTCTCATTCCTGATCCTTACTGTTCTGGCCGTTCTGTTCTACCAGCGGCTGATGAACACGCAGCGATCCTCGAATGAAGTGGAGCATACCTATGAGAAATTATACCTGCTCAGCCGCGTGGATTCCCATCTGAAGGACGCCATCGGAAGCGAACGCGGATTTATCCTTACCCGCGACAGCTCCCTGCTGGAACCATTACTGGCTTACTCCCACGAAATGTTTCCGCTGATAGACAGTCTGCGTTTACTCACAGTAAACAACAACAGGCAGCAGATCAATATCAACCACCTGAAACGCATTGTTTCTGAAAGGCTGAACCAGATCCGCACCAATGTGAACAAGGCCGCCCTGCGGGAGAACAGCAGCCATAATCTCCGGATGCTGCAGTCCAAAGTGCTGATGAATGATTACAACGACGCCCTCCGGAAAATAGAAGCCGAAGAAAGAAGAAGCCTTCTTTTCGGAAATATCATGAAAGACAGTTACCAGGCCGGTAACCCGAAATTACTGTATGCCATCTTTGTTTTTGCGGCCGTGGTATTTGTATTGTCATTCCTTTTCATCAACCGTGAATTACGCAAACGGCTCAATTTCCAGGAGCAGCTGCAACAGCAGGTAGGTTCTCTGAACCGCGCCAATGCAGAACTTGAACAACTCACCAATACACAAAGCCATCACCTGCAGGAACCCCTGAGAAAGATCCAGACCTTCACCACGCGGCTGCTCACCAGGCAGAACGGCGCATTGAATGAAGAAACGCGCATGCTCCTGCAAAAGATCAACACCACCGCGGAACATATGCATGGTCTCACCAGGGATATGGCAAAATATTCAGACCTTATCTCCAACCGGGATACACTGGTGGAAGTAGACCTGAACTATATTTTATACAAAGTAGCGGAACAGATGGATGCCAGGCTTACCATTCAGCACGCCAGCCTGGTTGTAAAAAATACATTACCTGTTATAAAAGCAATCCCCATGCAGTTGGCAATTCTGTTTGAACAGTTGATAGATAATTCTCTGAAATTCGCCAGGCGGGATGTATCTCCATTGATCACTGTTGCATTTGAAGAAACCGTAGGAAGAAAAATAAGCGACAAACTGCTTTCCGTTTTTGGAGGCAGCCTGTTTTACAGGATCAGCGTAACAGATAATGGAATGGGATTCAGTAATGAGTTTGCAGAAAAGATCTTCGGCATCTTTGAGAAACTGGAATCACAGCAGCTCTTCCTCAACAGCAAAGGCATTGGCCTGGCCATGGTGCAGCGTATCATGATCAATCACGGAGGAAATGTATCTGCATCGGGCATTGTGGGTCAGGGAGCGGTTTTCAATTTGTATTTTCCCGTACCTAACCGGTAACGGCTATCCTACTATCTCCCCCCCATTCACATGAATTACCTGCCCTGTTATATAGGCTGCATCTCCGCAGGCCAGGAACAGAAAGGCCGGGGCCACTTCATAAGGGTAACCTGCACGCCCCATGGGTGTTTTCTTTCCGAAATTCCTGACATGATCCTTTGTGAAACTTGCAAAGATGAGCGGCGTCCACACGGGGCCGGGAGCTACTGCATTCACGCGGATACCAGACTCAGCCAGGTTCTTTGCCAGTGCGCGCGTAAAGCTTACGATAGCCCCTTTGGTGGCGGAATAATCGATCAGATGCTCACTGCCCCTGAAAGCTACCACGGATGCGGTATTGATGATGCAGCCATCTTCTTCCATCACCTTCAGCGCTTCCTGCGAACAATAAAAATATGAGTTTACGTTTACATCGAACGTGTGCTGAAACTGTTTGGTGCTGATATTGAGAAAATCGTAATCTTCTTCATGAGTCCCTGCATTGTTCACCAGAATGGAAAGTTTTCCGAAATGATGGTATACATCCTTCACCATCTTACGCGCAAAACTCTCTTTGCTGAGATCGCCTTTCAGCAGCAGACACTGCCGTTGCTCCGTTTCCACCAGTTGCTGTGTTTCCTTTGCATCCTTATCGGAACTATTGTACACAATGGCCACATCAGCGCCTTCCCTTGCAAAGAGCACTGCTACCGAACGCCCTATGCCACTGTCGCCCCCTGTGATAACGGCCACTTTGTCCCTGAGTCTGCCTGAGCCCAGGTAACCCGGCCTGATGATCATATTGATCTGATCCAGCTGTTTCTTTTCAGATGGTTTCGGAGGAGTCTTTTTCGCCTTTGCCATAAGTCATTTTTGCGAAAAGCAGAAATTACTGTACCAGCCAATGAGGTGTTATCTCCCCAGGCAACTGCGGTACAACAGTTGATTATCCACCAACTACAAATACATCAGATCAGCATGGATGAGTTTTTATGGGGTGTGATCGGCACCGGAAATATTGCAGAGGAATTTGCGGAAGACCTGCACCTGGCCAGAAATGCCAAACACCGCATCAGCGCGGTGCTGAGCCGGGAAATGAACACAGCCCGAGAATTTGCCGCCAAATACAAAATACCTGATTGTTTTGATGACCGGCAGCAGTTCATTGAACATGCAGATATGGATGCCGTGTACATCGCCACGCCGCATCCGATGCATTATGAAGAAACCATGGCCTGCCTTCAGCAGAATATTCCCGTACTCTGCGAAAAGCCCATCGGTATCAACCGGCAACAGGTGGAAGACATGTTCAATACGGCAAAGAAGCATAATACCTTCCTGATGGAAGCCATGTGGACACGCTTCCTTCCATCCATCGATCAACTGCTCACCCTTCTTGAAAACCATGCTGTGGGCGAGATCAGGCAGGTGCATGCCGACCTCAGTTTCCTGGCACCACGTGAAAAAGGCAGCCGTTATTTCGATCCGGCACTCGGCGGCGGTTCTTTACTGGACCTTGGCATTTACCCTATCTTCCTGGCACAGTTACTCCTGGGAAAACCAACCAATATCCATTCCTTCATGAAACGTTCCGATCAGGGAATAGATGAGAACTGCGCCATATTGCTGCAGTTCGGAAATGACAAATATGCAATGCTGGAATCCTCTCTCATTACAAAAACGCCTATCACGGCCAGTGTGATCGGTACAACGGGCAAGATCACACTAAGCAGCCCCTGGAATGAAAAGCCACCCAGCATCATCTACGAAAAATACGATGGCATCAAATGCGAAGAACCGTTGAACTGGGAAGGGAGAGGATTGCAATTTGAAGTGGAAGAAGTGTTCAACTGCATCGCGGAAAGCAGGATCTCCAGCGAGAAGATGTCGCCCGCATTCAGCCTTGACCTGGTGGAAACGATGGACACGATCCGTCACCAGCATTCGATTCGCTATCCATTTGAATAAAATACATATGAACAAGAACGATACACTATTCCAGTTCTTTCACTGGTATTACCCCGATGATGGTTCATTGTGGGATCATTGCGCAGATCAGGCCCAACACCTGGCCAGTCTTGGCGTAACGCATGTATGGCTGCCTCCGGCTTACAAATCCGCCAACGGCAGTGCTGAGCCCGGTTATGCCGTATATGATCTCTACGATCTTGGCGAGTTTGATCAGAAAGGATCCGTGCGAACCAAGTATGGTACTAAAGAGCAGTACCTCAATTGTATCAGCAAGCTGCACGAAGCGGGCATCCAGGTGATCGCGGATGTAGTGCTCAATCACAAGCAGGGCGCAGATGAACAGGAACGTGTACTCGCCCGCCGCGTGAACTCGGAGAACCGCAATGAAGTATGGGCAGAGGCCGTGGGCATCGATGCTTTCACAAAATTCACGTTTCCGGGAAGACAGGGAAAATATTCCGACTTCATCTGGAATCACGATGCCTTCACTGCCGTGAGTATTGCAGAAGACAATCAGTACAATATCTACTTGCTGGAACACCAGAACGGACAGGACGGATGGGAAGAAATGGTGGATGGAGAAAAAGGAAATTTCGATTACCTCATGGGAGCCGATATCGCGTTCGACAGGGAGTTTGTAAGAGAAGAACTGAAACACTGGATCAAATGGTACATCCAAACCACCGGCATTGACGGCCTCAGACTGGATGCAGTGAAACATATCACCTATCGCTTTTATAAAGAGTTCATTCCCTATGTACGGGAAGTATACGGAAGGGACTTCTTCTGCATCGCAGAATACTGGAGCCATAACCTTGACGCAATCCTGAAATACTGCAATGAATTGGATCAGCATTGCCTGATGTATGATGTACCGCTGCATTTCAATTTTTATGAAGCCTCCATGAAAAGAAAGGAATATGATCTGCGCCGATTGTATGACAACACTTTCATTCGCGAATTGCCGGACAAGGCCCTGACTTTTGTGAATAACCACGACAGCCAGCCGCATCAAAGCCTGGAGAGCTGGGTGGATTACTGGTTCCTGCCGCATGCATACGCATTCACGCTGCTGCGCGACAAAGGCATTCCCTGTGTTTTTTATACTGACCTGTATGGTGCTAAATATGAAACGGAAGGGCATGATATTGAGCATGTACCTGTATTCCCGCTCGCCAAAATGATGCAGGTACGCCACAGGTTGGCATATGGGGAACAGGAAGATCATTTTGATCATCCCAATACTATCGGATGGGTAAGAAAAGGAGTGGAAGAAATGGAGTTCTCAGGATGCGCAGTAGTGGTCTGCAATAGTGAAGGCGGAGATAAACCCATGAGCATGGGCGCGTTACATGGCAACAGGATATTTGTTGACTGCACCGGCAACAGGCAGGAAAAGATCCAGACAGATGAGCACGGGCATGCTAATTTCTTTGCTAACACAGAAAGCGTGAGTGTGTGGATCCGCGAAGAGGCCATGAGCACGCTGGCATGAAATTTTAAACTTTATTAATAATAAAATAAACGCCTATGTTACGCTGGACAATTATATTCTTAATAGTAGCGATCGTAGCCGCTATCTTCGGATTCGGCGGTATCGCAGCAGGTGCTGCAGGCATTGCAAAGATTTTATTCTTCATTTTTATAGTCCTGTTTTTATTGAGCTTGATAGCAGGACGGCCAAAAGGTGTTGATTAAACCATCAGACTTCATAAGGCAACGGACAATTATAAGCGGGCAAGCCAGGAAAGCGTAAAACTTCCTGGCTTCTTTTATTTATCAGTGTTGCGCCCAGTCGCTCATCCCCGCGAGAGATTTTTATTCCGTCGCCTCCGGCGACACGGTGTTCGCCTGAGGCGAACAAATATTCCTCACTTCCGGAGGCGAACGAGTGCTCCCCGATTAACTTTTTCTCTCTGCCACATAAAAATGGCCCCGCCATCCGGCGGGGCCTTCAACCAAATCAACGTCTGCCCCAAAATCTTTCCGCACTAATGTGTGGTTCTTCATTTTTATTTGACCGTCCTATTGCTATTGTATCGTGTATTCCTGTCTGATGTTCCACTTATCCTGCGGGAGTCTACTGCTTGATAGACGGTATCTTTTTTTCGGTTTTTTCAGGATCATAGATCGGTGTATCAATTTCAGGATCCTTGTTATCTGATAAGTTTCCTTCTGTACCTGTTCCTTCTTCTACCTCATCGATACGATCCTGCTGATCTGTATTTGTAATATCATTATCTTCATTGGAAACCTTTGGCTGATTTCCACCCTGCTCCGGTTTTTTCCTTGGTTCTTTTTCGGCATAGCCGCTTTGATTATGACCTTTATCAAAGGATTCCTGCTTTTTATCCGCATTGTCTTTATTCTTCTGATCATTCGATTGCGGCGTATGTATGGTTTTTTCCTGCTTGTTCATAACTCAGTTTTTTAATGGTTCAACAATTTCTTTCACTCTTTATTCTGTACTTACAGGTTAAAAAACCGTACCCCTGCAATTCCGGCAAATGATGGTACTATTTGTACAAATCCTCCACAATCCGCATGGGGCGTGACTGCTACAATGTTAACCGATATAAATATCCAAAGCCATTGTTATTCCATAACCGGGAATTACATTTGTACAAACGTTTACAGCCTTTTATGCAGAAACTCTTTATCCTCATAGCCGAAGATGACGCAGACGACAGGTTCCTGCTGCAGACCGCATTTGAAGAGAATGGATTTAAAGATTCGCTGGAATTTGTAGAAAATGGAATTGAGTTGATTGAATACCTCTCCGGTATCATGCATAGCAAAACGCTGGATATCAATTATCCCGGTTTTATTTTACTGGATCTGAATATGCCGAAGAAAGATGGCCGTGAAGTATTGAAGGAGATCAAGCAACACCCTGAACTGAAGAAAATCCCGGTGGTTGTTTTTACCACTACCAAGAACGAGAATGAGATCAGGAGATGTTATGAGCTTGGCGCCAACACATATGTGGTGAAGCCTGTCAGCTTCGACGCCCTGGTGAAAGTGATCTATGAGATCCGCAGCTACTGGTTCAATACAGCTGCTATCCCCCAATAGCTTTATTTACCGGTGGAATTTTCTTTTTCTTTTTGAAAAGCCCCGTAAGAAAGCCAACGGCTTTTTCAGCCACATAACCGGTAGCTATATTCCTTATTACCGGTGCTCCCGTTTTTTTAAACAGCAGCCCCAGGCCGATATTCAGTCCTGCTTTCAGCAATCCCTTACCTCCTCCTGATGTGATCTTACCCACGCCAGAGATGAGTTTGGCCGCAGGAGCAAACTGCTGCTTCACAGCGATCCATTGCTCCGCCACGATATCCTGCTGAAGGCTGAGCTGGTGCCGAAGTGTTTCCTCTTCGCGCAGCAGATCATCATAAGACCGGATCACCGGTTTATTCGTATATTTTACGGACGATGATGTTTCTGACATAGCTGAATAATTTTTTCCTGGAGAGTACCAGGATGAGGGTGATAAGAAGAAAAAAGCCCGCCGTAAGCAGGTAACCCAAAGCCATATTGCTGATTAAGTTCCCCAACCAGTACCCCATTGCCAATCCACCGAAGAGAATCATCAGCAATAAAAAGGCAGCGATCACCAGGGCTACTATCACGGAGGAGGCAGCACCTGAAGATTTTTTGGCAGCTGTTACCAGCGTGAGTTTATAGTATGTTTGCACAAGTCCGGTCACATCATCTGCCAGCTGGTCTGTTGGATTTCTTTCTTCTGCAGGCGCCATATGGTTGATTTTTTAAAATTTGGAACGAAATTTTCTGCAAAAAAACAGTGCCTTTGACCACCGGGCGTATAATTTGTAGATGGCCATACACAACTAAACAAGTGAGTAAAACGTTAGTTCAAAAAGTTGATAATCTGAGCACCCCTAAAAAAATATTGATCATAGATGATGAGCAGGACCTCTGCGCCCTGATGAAAGTATACTTCTCCCGCAAGAATTATCAGGTTCACTATACCCATACATTGCAGGATGGTGTTAAGGAAATGCAGAATTTGCTTCCGGACATTTTATTCCTGGACAATAACCTGCCTGACGGCATCGGCTGGATGCAGGTGGAAACTTTCCTGAAAGTAAATCCCGACTTGAAATTATACCTGATGAGCGGGTACCAGCCTACCGCCCCTGAAATTCCGGGCGTGCAGTTCCAGGTGCTTACAAAGCCGATCTCCTTTTCAGACCTGGACCATCTCTGAGCTACTTTAACTGACGCATGTACAGCAGCCAGTCGATCATCCGGCTCGTATACCCGTATTCGTTATCAAACCAGGTGATCAGCTTCAGATGATTGCCAACTACAGTAGTGAGTGTACCATCCACGATCACAGAACTGGTGTTACCTTTGATATCAAGCGATACCAGCGGATCTTCCGTGTATTCCAGGATGCCTTTGTATTCATTCTCGCCTGCCTTCCGGAACAGTTCATTGATCTGGTGCTTGGTAACCTTGCTCTTCAGTTGCAGCGTGAAATCCGCCATAGCCCCATTGGCAACAGGTACACGTGTGGAAACCGCCGCAATCCTCTCAGCCATCATGGGAAATAATTTCTCCAGCGAAGTTTGCAGATCGATCTCTACGGGAATGATGCTTTCTGCAGCAGCACGTCCCCTGCGGAACTGCTTGTGCGGTGCGTCTACCAGCTCCTGACGGCTGGTATAGGAATGCAGGATGTTCAGCTGTACTGACTCTATGCCGATGGCATTGAGGATATAAAGTATATGTGTGGAGCAATTGGTCATACAGCCGCCCGGGCTCAGAATAGCAGTGTCTGCAGTGAGGGCATGCTGATTGTATCCGTAGATCATGAGTGGAATATCTGCTGAACCTGTTGTGGACAGCAATACCTTTTTAGCCCCAGCCTGCAGATGTATGCTGGCTCCGGCCTTATTGGTGAACATTCCGGAACATTCCAGCACAACATCTACCCCGAGATCCTTCCAGGGAAGTGTAGTGGGATCAGATTGCTGGAATACGGAAATGGATTTATCCCCTGTTCGTAACTGGTTGTTTTCCAAAGCTACAGGCTTAGGAAATGTTCCATACACCGAATCATAGCGGAGAAGATAACACAGGTTATCGGGTTCCATGATATCATTCACGGCAACAAGTTCAATATCAGGGTGGTTTACGAGGCGACGGAAAAGCAGACGTCCGATCCTGCCCATCCCATTAATGGCTATTCGCATAGGTTTCTAACATTAAAGCAGGCGCAAATATAGCTGAAGCTGGCATCCGATTCGTGTTAAATGGATAAGGAACTGATAATCAGGGACGAAAAATTAACAAAATCTAAAATTTACATGCGGTGGCCGTGGGATGGTTTCCGAAAGCGGATAAAGTCTTACATTTGAGCTGAGCCTTTGTCCTGTGATACTACCCAAATCAAACCAATCCACGATTCGCCTTACCAGGCTCATTAAATTCTACCGCCCGGGTTTACGGGATACCAACTGACTTACTACCATTAATTCTTCTTTTTTGTAAACTTTTAAAAAGAGTGGAGGAGATCCGTATGTATTCTTATGCTCTGTTAGAGACTGGCTGTTATTACCTGGTACAGGAGAAAGAAGATAGTCCTGTTACCCTGATCAAGATCACTGTGGATACAGACCATTGTTTGTACGTGACGCGCTATGCTGATGGCCCGGTTATGGAATGGAAGAAGAAAAATGACACCATTTTCGATATCCTGGAACTGCTGAGCGACGATAAGGTCCGCGAATGGCAATCTGTATATAATGATAATGAAGATGCCTATTATGAAGAGGATGATGAATAATATTCTCAGGCGGGGCCTTCAGGTCCCGCTCTCATTGTCCTGATCACTTCTTTTAATTTTTTTCTTCTTCCCTGAACATCCCGCATAACCGCACCCGCGGTAACATTCAACGCTTTTTCAGCGACGCCCGCCCCAAAAAAATACTGTCAATCAAATAATTGGTGAAAAATTTGTATCGGTCTATTGCGTTCCTATATTGCAGAATATCGGTACCAGATTGTTGAATTTCATAAATTGAATACGGTTTGAGTTTTTTTAAAAAGCTAACGCCCGGCATGAACTTTCAGGATGATAAATATGTTGCAACCCGCAAATGGTTGCTGCTGATCTGCAGCGTACTTACCGTACTGCCCCTTGCTCCGTTGATCAACCGTTATATTCCCCCTCTCGTGATCGGCTCATGGAACCTCGATCTCACGGTATCGATCATACTGGCAGGCGTATTCACCTGGCTCATCCTCCGCCTTTTCCGTTTCCTCCTCATCCCCGCAGTGGCCCTGCTGGTGCTGGTTTTGATCTACAATCAACTAACCAACGGATACGGCTTCAAAAGCATCATGGCCGACTACCGCACGATGGTGGAACAGAACTGGGGACGAAAAAGCCAGAAGGAGATCGACCTGGTACTGAATCCGGGCATCTTTGAAGGTCCACTCACCAAAACCGTGAAAGCCCTGCAGTCCAAAGTGAATTCCCAGGACTCCGTGGTGCGCAATTTTGCCGTGACCCATTCCCTCGATTACTTCGATGATTACCATACCAAATACGGCCCCATCGTAAGACAACTCTCCCTCTTCAAATACATCAACAATAATTTCAAGTACGTGTCTGACTCGGAGCGTGATGAATATTTCGCCACCGCCCGCGAAACCATTCAGAATGGAATGGGCGGCGACTGCGACGACCACTCCATTCTCATGAGTTCCGCCCTCAAAGCCATTGGCGGCCATTGCCGCATGGTATTGACGGAAGGGCATCTCTATCCTGAGCTCTATGTAGGAGACGAAAAAGCATTCGACAGAATGCAGCAGGCCATCATCCACCTTTTCAGCGATCAGGCCATAGAGAACATCTTCTACCATGAACAGGACGGGCAGTACTGGATCAATCTCGACTATACTGCCCGTTATCCCGGCGGCCCATACCTCAGTGAAAAGGCATTCGCCATTATTGACCTCTAAAGGATATGTATCATATACAAATAATCAGTACTTTCCTGTTTCAATCCTGGCTGCGATATGTTTGTAACCACGGTCACAGGAATCATTTCCTCCTGGTCAACACTTTTCATTCCCCTGTTATTCTTTCTCCTGCGTCCTCAGCGCCTGGTGAGAGCCAACTGGCCGATCCTGCTCTTCTCCCTGGTACATTTTATTACCGGTCAATTGCATGATCAGTTGAACAGCGCCCCATTCCATCACCAGTTCAACTTTTGCATTGTGCTGATTGAATACGGATTGCTGGCCTGGCTGCTTTTCCTTTGCCTCCGGAAGCCCAGGAACAAACGTTGGGTGAGCGGTGGATCAGGACTGCTGGCCATTCTCATAACCACTACCCTGCTCAGACCTGGCTCCTTTTTCTACAGCAGCATCGGCGGCATCTCGGTGATACTGCTGATCAGTTTCAGCATGTTCTTTTTTATGGAATGGATCACGGCAGAAACCTTTGAGCCCATCAATACCAGGCCGGAGTTCTGGATGGTGACGGGCGTTCTTTTTTATGTAGCAGGAAATTTCTTCTATTTCATTTCCCTGAGAAGTCATTATACGGAAAGCCTGCTGATCCACCACCTGGTGAACCTGCTGCGCAATGCCTGTTTTGTAATGGCAATTGTGCAATCACGGGCTATCAGCAAGAGTGGTCCCCTGCCATCCGCACATAAGTTCTGAAGATATCTAGTACGTTGTAAATATGGAGTCTGCCTGGGCATTGCCGGGCTCATCAGAATGAACGCCGGCGTTACGCTTCTTGTTAGAAGACTTTGCATTGTCTTGCTTCCGCACGATGAGGAAGGCAAAGATGCCAACACAGAGAGATACAATACTGGAGATATAATAAATAATGTAGTTATCAGTTTCGTTGCTCGCCTTCACCCAGAAATAATCGAAAATATAAATGATCACGTATGTGCCGTACTGGAACAACAGGGCCGCGTCGATGAGGATCACAGCCTTTTCGCGGCGGGAATGCTCCAGTTTACGCAGGTGCACAAACAGGTCCCAGATGATGGTAGTGAAGATCAGGACCAAACCGAGGCCCAGCAGGTATTTAAGGCCATCGTAGTTGATTCCGTGCATGAAGAGTGTAACACCAACTGCCAGGAGATATACCAGCAATGCGATGCGGGTGAACTTGCGGATACCCGGGATCCGGGTGGTGTAACAAACGATCGCCATCACCAGTGGCATATCCAGCATATTATAAATTACGCCAATATTCACCAGCGCGTTCTCAGGAATTCCGGGGATCCTGTCGATTAAGTTGATGAGCCCACTAAGTGCCCAGTAGGCTGCAAAAAGCGTTAAAGGAGTTTCCTTCCACAGTTTTCTGATCGCCACGATCGAAATGGGCAGAAAATATGCCACGACCGTCAACACCGATATCACCTGATATATTTGATTTTTCACTGCTCTGACATTACGCCACTTAAGCGCTTATTTACCCTTAAATATTGTTCACATTTTATTTTTCAGTATTAGTACTTCGCAAATCCTGCATAAAATACGATCGATGCAATAAGAAATACGCAATACCTACCGTTCAACTGCTGTAATGGCCTGCCGGCCTGCACTTCTGCCTTTCGCACCAGCATCTTCCACACTCCTTTTCTTTTATTTATATTTATACCACAAGCCAAACTTCACCAAAAACTACTGTATGCGTATAGCCCTCCCTGTTATGATGTTCCTGCTCCTGTATTCCGTTGCATCGGCACAGGAAAATACTCTTCCACAGGATTACCTCAGCCAGGAATTCCATGCAGGAAGAAGGGAAGCCCTCCGCCAACTGATGCCCGATAATTCAGTAACGGTGATCTTTGCCTACCCTGTAAGAAAGTTCTCCAATGATGTGGACTACGTGTACCATCCCAACCCCGACCTATACTATTTCTCAGGCTACACGGAACCAAACTCCCTGCTCTTCATCTTCAAGGAACCGCAGAAAGCTGCCGACGGCAGTACCTATAAGGAGCTCATTTTTGTGCAAAGACGTGATCCCGGCGCCGAACAATGGACAGGCATCCGCCTTGGCACCGAAGGCGTAAAGGAAAAACTGAAGATCGGACAGGCCCTCAACGGAGGGGATTTCAATAATTATCCCATCAATTTCGGCCAGTTCTCCCAGGTGATCCTGAACAATTTCCCGGCAGATATGGACCGTAACAACAACAGGGGCGATGCTCTCTATGCCCTGATGAACCAGTTCAAGGCGAAGTCGGGTTACGTGGATTCCACCGCCGGAAAAGATAAATTCCAGCATTCCCTCTACTATAAACTCACCCAACAACTCCGTGAGATCAAAACAGAGGAGGAGCTGGACCTGCTGCGCAAAGCTGTGGAAATTTCCTGTAATGGACAGGTGGAAGTGATGAAAGCTGTGCGTCCGGATATGTCCGAGCGTGAGATCCAGGGCCTCCATGAATACGTGCACAAAAAATATGGCGCAGAAGAAGTTGGCTACCCCAGCATCGTGGGCGCCGGCAACAACGGTTGTGTGCTCCATTACCAGGAAAACAGCGATCTGAACGTGGCCAACCGGATGGTACTGATGGACGTGGGAGCACAGTATCATGGCTACACAGCCGATGTTACCCGCACCATCCCTGCCAATGGTAAATTCACGGCAGAACAGAAACTCATCTACCAGTTGGTATATGATGCACAGGAAGCCGCATTCGCAATCAGTAAGGATGGCGCCAGTTGGCAGGAGCTCGACCGTGTTTCCCGCGAAATAATAATCAATGGCCTGATAAAACTGGGCATCGCCAAAACCAAAGAGGAAGCCGGTAAGTATTATCCACATGGCCTGGGGCACCATATCGGGCTTGATGTACACGACCGCGGCAGTTATGACAAGATCAAAAAAGGAATGGTGATCACTATCGAGCCCGGCATCTATATTCCCAAAGGCAGCAAATGCGATTCCAAATGGTGGACCATTGCCGTTCGTATTGAGGACGATATACTCATCCGCGAGAAGGACTATGAGTTACTTTCCCGCAATGCTCCGCGCAGCATCGCTGAGGTGGAAAAGACCATTTCCGAAAAAAGTGCTCTGGACAATTTTGTTCTACCTCCTTTAAAATCAGGCAAAAAGGGATTTTGAGTTAGTATTAGTACGTTGATATTTGTCGGAAACTACGTAGATATACATGTTTTTTATACTATTCTTAACGTATTATCTGAACAGGGAAAATAGGGCATTATTGCTCTATGTCAATAAATTGACTTGGGCTAAATTTGTATTCTAATCTGATCCAATATCCTTCTGACAAAATCCTCAGAATCCAGTCTTCCTGTTCCAATATCAATGAAAAGATCCTAAGAGACCAATATCCTTTTCAGACATTGTCCTATTAAAGTTTTGAAACCGCTTTAAGAAACTGATTGTCCTGGAAAAACCACCTGATCGAAATCCAATATCGGTGAAACATCTGAAATCCATGTTCCGTTGAAATTCTCAGTCGATATCCTTAAAACCCCGGCTATCCAAACAGCCATGTTCTCGACCGAAGATCCAATACTTTGAAAGAAATTATTTGCAGATCGACTGAAACAAAAAGGGCCTTAGCTGATTACTCAGCCAAGGCTTTTTCTTTTTATCTCCTTTTTCTTTTTGGTGCACAAGCCGGTAAGAACGCCGGCTGAAAAACACACCCACACTGGTTATTTATCATTATTTTTAGAGCCACTAAATTGATTGCGATATGCGATGCTGCTTATTTATCCTTTCCTGTTTTTTTACTGTTTCTTGTTTTTCCCAGACTATTGAAGTGTTGCAGTCCGGCTTGAAGACTTCTTTGAGAGGGCTGGCCGTACTGAATGACAATGTGATCTGGGTTAGTGGCAGCGGCGGTATGGTGGGCAGGTCCCTGGATGGCGGCAAGACCTGGGAATGGAATAAAGTGGCGGGCTTTGAGAAGCGGGAGTTCAGGGATATCGAGGCTTTTGACCAGAATACGGCGATTGTGATAGCTATTGCAGAACCCGGCAATATCCTGAAGACAGTTGATGGCGGCAAAACCTGGAAAACAGTTTTTACAGATACTACAAAAGGCGTGTTCATGGATGCCATGGATTTTGCCAATGCTAAATACGGAATGGTGATCGGGGACCCCATTGGGGATGAACTCTATGTACTCACTACCAAGGATGGTGGAGAAAGCTGGTCGAGGTTCAGGAGCGGTAAACTCAAAATGGAAAAAGGCGAAGCCTTCTTTGCGGCGAGCGGCACCAATATCATCCATCATGGCAGGGATCTGTATACAGCCGTGTCCGGAGGTATGATCAGCAGGCTGATCCAGAATGGCGAAGCCATTGAATTGCCGCTGGCTAAAGGGAAAGAAACAACCGGGGCCTACTCTATTGCTGTTTATAAAGATCAGGCAGCCGTGGTTGGCGGTAATTACACTTCGGATACGGCGAGAGCAGGCAACTGTGTACTCTTCAAGCTCAGCCAGCCAGGTAAATTCCGCATACCGGTGGAGCCACCGCATGGGTACAGAAGTGGTGTGGAATTTATCACAGGAGGACAACTGATCTGCTGCGGCACCAGTGGCGTGGACGTTTCCAATGACCTTGGCATGCACTGGACACTTATTTCAAAAGAGAGCTATAATGTGGTGAAGCGTTCAAAGACAGGCAGGACCGTGATCCTGGCGGGTGATGGAAAGATAGCGAAGCTGATCTACTAGAAATAGGCAAAAGAAAAACGGACATTCAGTGATGGATGTCCGTTTTTTTATGGGATTATTTCTTGAAAGCGAAATATACGGCCCCCAGCAGCAGCGCAAAACTTACCAGGTATTTCCAGTGGAACGGTTCTTTCAGATAGAGGACGGCAAACACGGTGAACACCACCAGGGTGATCACTTCCTGCGTCATTTTCAACTGAAAACCATTGAAGCCATTGCCATAACCTAACCTGTTGGCCGGTACCATCAGACAGTATTCAAAGAAGGCGATGCCCCAGGCAATCAGGATGGCCTTCCACATGGGAATGCTCTCGTTCTTCAGATGGCCGTACCAGGCGATGGTCATGAAAATATTCGAGGCAACCAGTAATAGTATTGTCTTCATACAATGATTGTGAGAGGTACATGTAAAAGCCCGTACGGAGACGGGCTTTCTATGATCGGATATATGCGAACGTTAGTAACTTAGTTAAGCCCACGGAAGTCAACAGGCACCAGCTTGCTTACGCCTGGTTCCTGCATGGTTACACCGTAGATAACATCCACAGCGCTCATCGTCATTTTGTTGTGGGTAACGATGATGAACTGGCTTTCTTCACTGAACTTGCGGATCATCTGCGTGAACTTGCCTACGTTGGCATCGTCCAGCGGCGCGTCCACCTCATCCAGTATACAGAAGGGAGCCGGTTTGATCAGGTAGATGGCAAACAGCAGCGCGGTTGCCGTCAGCGTCTTCTCTCCACCGCTCAGCTGCGTGATCGATGAAGGACGTTTTCCCTTTGGCTTGGCTACGATATCGATACCTGTTTCCGCCAGGTTCTCCGGATTTTCCAGGATCATATCCGCTGTATCATCTTCTGTGAAGAGCGCCTTGAACACTTTCTGGAAGTTCTCGCGTACCTGGTTGAAGGTATCGAGGAACTGCTGGTTGGCAGTGGCTTCCACTTCCTGGATGGTTTGCATCAGGCTGTCCTTGGCAGTTACGAGGTCATTCTTCTGTTCGAGGATGAACTCATAACGCTTCTTCATTTCCTGGAAGGCTTCGATGGCCGTCGGGTTCACTTCACCCAGGTTCTCAAGGCGCTTCTTCATACGGTCACATTTCTCCTGAAGCTCTTCGGTAGGTATTTCCGTTGTGCGTGGCTGGTCGATTATCTCATCGAGGTCGATGCGGAATTCCACATTCAGCCTTTCCTTCATACCCGCGAGTTGCAGTTTCAGCTCGGTGAGCTTGTCCTTTATCTCGCTGAGCAGGTGCTCCAGTTGCTCACGCTCTTTTACCTTGGAACGCAGTTCGCTTTCCTTTTCATTGAGCGCATTGCGCATATTATAGAATGCCTGATCGGCTTCGTTCAGTTTCTTTTCTTCTTCCTCCTTGCGGCGCATCATGTCCACAAGGCCATTTTCTGCATTGGCCAGCACTTCTTCATTTTCCGTGAGACTTTCCACGGTCATTTTCAGTTGCGCCTTGTTGCTTTCTATCTGCGTGCTGAGGTCGCGTAGCTGATTGCCTTTGAACTCACTCTCCTGCTTCAGCTGGTTGATACGGCTGTGCTGGCGGGTAACCTGCAGGTTGAATTCGTTGAAGGAAGCAGTAGCCTGTTGGTACTGGTTTTCCGCATACCTGTATTCTTCTTCGGCCACGCGGAGTGTTTCGCGCAGTTCGGTGATCTTGTCAACCAGCGCCAGCCATTCCTGGCGTGTGCCTTCAATGGAAGAGGATGTGTTCTGCAGGTTCATCTGCAGTTCTTCCATCCGGTTCTGTGAAGAGCTTTGCAGGCCGTGCAGGCTCTCGATCTTGTTCTGAAGCGAGAATACCTGGTTGGTGAGGCGGTTGATATCTTCCTGCGCCTGTTTGATGGCGGTTTCTTTCAGTTGTTCGTTGTAACCGATCACTTCATTGTGCTTGGCCTGGATGGCGGCTTTGAGCTCGGTCACTATCTTTTCCTGCACCTGGATCTCTTCATACAATTTCTCCAGGTTCTTGGCACGACCGATCTTCTTTCCTTCGAACACGCCAACACTACCACCGGTGAGAGAGAATTTACCTTTCACGTACTTACCGGTCTTTTCCAGGATCACGGAGCCATTGCTGTTTTCCAGGGCATCATCGTTTTCAGCGATGAAAACCTGTCCCAGCAGGTGCTCTGCCAGCTGACGGTATTGTGCATCCACTTCAATCACCTGCATGGCAGGGATGGTATTGGAGGGTGCGCTGTGCGCAGATGCATCAGCGTTAGTGAGCTTATCGAGCAGGAAGAAGTTGGCCTTTCCTTTCTTGTTATTGTCGAGGAGCTGAACGGCCTGCATACCTTCAGTGAGGTTATTCACCACATAATAGTTGAGGTACGGTTCCAGCACGTTCTCCACAGCGGCGCGGTATTCTTCCTTTACATAAATGATATCGGAAAGAATGGGTGCTGTATGGTTCCAGTTGGGATTGTTGTGGAGGAATTTCACGCTCTCAGGGTAACCTTCCATGGAGTCGATCAGGCTTTTCAGCAGGTCGTACTCGTTGCGCTTTGAATCCAGCTTACGGTTCTCTTCGGCAAGTTGCTGGCGGAGGCCTTCCATTTCAGATTGAGTCTGAAGGATCTGTTCCTTGGTGCGCTCATGTTGTTCCTGGAGTTGTTGCAGATCACGCTTACGGCTTTCAAGTTCCTGCTCGCGCGTCATCATTTCTTCTTCCAGTTGTTTCAGCTGACTGCGGCGTACTTCCTTCTCTTCTTCGATCTGAGAGATGCTTGACTGAAGGTTCTGGATGGAGGTATCAGCAACGGCCACTTTCTTCTCAGCTTCAAACTGATTACGCTGGATGGCCAGGTTCTCACTGCGGAGGCTGTCAACATGCACGCGTTTTGTATCGAAGATGCCCCGTTTCTCTTCTGATGAGGCTTTCAGGTCATCGAGCTGCTGCTCGAGGCCTTCCAGTTTTCCTTCCTCTTCTGTGATCTGGAGTTTGGTGAACTCGATGCTTTCTTCCAGGCCTTTCATGGTTCCCTCACTCTTGTTGAGGAATTCCTGGAGGTTGTTTTCGCGTTCTTTGAGGAAGTTGAGTTTCTGAGAAGCGAGGTTCTTATCGTTCTCTTTGGTTCGAAGGAGTTGCAGGAGATCGTTGAACTCGTGCTGCATGCTTTGCAGGGCGCGTTCTTTTTCGATATATCCTACTTTCTCTGCTTCGATGGTTGCCTCTTCATTGGCTATAAGGGCTTCGAGGCGGATCTTTTTATCGGTCTCGGTTTCGGACTGCTGATTCAGATCGCGGTAAGTAACGTTGAATCCTTCGAGGGAGGCCTTGGCCAACTCGATGGAATACTCGCGGTATTCTTTCTTGATCTCGTAGAATTTTTCAGCCTTTTTAGCCTGGTTCTCCAGCATTTTCAGCTGGTTATTGATCTCGAAGAGCAGATCTTCGATACGCGCCAGATCCTGTTCTGTGGCGTCCAGCTTTTGTTTGGCTTCTTTCTTACGCGTTTTATAGATGGTGATACCGGCAGCCTGTTCAAGCATGCGGCGGCGGCTGTTCTCTTTGTCTTTGATGATCTCGTCCACCATACCCAGTTCGATGATGGCATAGCTGTCTGTACTCACCCCGGTATCCATGAAAAGGTTCTGGATATCCTTAAGGCGGCATTGCACATCATTGAGGCGGTACTCGGACTCCCCGCTTTTGTAGAATTTACGCGTTACGGTAACGGTATTGAATTCTGTGGGCAGGAGGTTCTTGGTGTTCTCGAAGGTAAGGCTTACTTCCGCGAGGCCGCTGGCTGAGCGGGTTTTGGAGCCATTGAAAACCAGGCTTTCGAGGTTTTCAGAACGGAGATGGCTGATCTTCTGTTCACCGATCACCCAGCGGATGCTGTCAATGATATTACTCTTGCCACATCCATTGGGGCCGATAACGCCGGTAATGCCGGTGTCGAAGTTCAGTACGGTCTTATCCGCGAAACTTTTAAAGCCCTTAATTTCTAAACTCTTTAATCGCACTTGTCTATTTTTTTAAAGGACAGCAAATATAACAGCTTTGAGGTACAAAATAGGTTCTTGTTTGTTACCGTCCTCCAATTTCAATAGATTCTTATGCACCTTTACTTCACTTGTGCAGTTCGTGGGGATAAAAAGAGCGGGAATAGCTATAAAATCCCGGTTCCGGGCGTACCGGGTACGCGGGAAAACTCCCATCCCAGTATGGCTTTTTTACGTTCAGGCCCCCACATGTATTCGGCCAGAACGCCGTTCTTCCGGATCACGCGGTGGCAGGGAATGAGCACGGCAACAGGGTTGGCTCCCACGGCGGATCCTACGGCCTGCATGGCGCGTGGGTTCCCGATCCCGCGGGCCACATCCTGGTAGGTGGTGAGCTGGCCGGAAGGGATTTTCAATAGGGCATTCCACACCTTCACCTGGAAATTGGTGCCTTTTACCAGGACATGCAGTTTTTCCTTCCGTTTGGATGGATCGAAGACCATTTCAGCCAGCGGGGCTGTCTTTTCCGGGTTGAACTGCAGCGTGGCGTTTTCCCATGACCGCTGTAAATGTTCTACCGCCTTCTGATGATCTCCATCCTGCAGAAAATGTAAATAGCAGATCCCTCTGGAAGTGGCACCGATGATCAGTTCCCCGAACGGGCTTTGGTGAAATCCATATTCGATGGTGATCCCCGCCCCTTTTTCCCTGAACTCCTGCGGAGTTACCGCTTCCAGTGTAACGAAGAGATCATATACTCTGCTCTGGCTGCTGAGACCAGCGGCCTCGGCAGCATCGGAGATGCTGGAAAAATCCATCAGTTTCTGCTTCAGGAAATCTGCCGTGAGATATTGCATGAACCGCTTGGGGCTGATGCCCGCCCACTCCGTGAACATGCGCTGGAAATGGAAAGGACTCACATGCACCTGCGCAGCCACTTCTTCCAGATCAGGCTGATCTTTGAAGTGGGTATACAGGTATTCGATGGCCCTGGCGATGGTATTGTATTGATGTTGTTCTGCTGTCAATGGCCGGTAAAGTTCTTGCTTTTGGACTAACATACGCTTCCATTTTTTGTAGTGACCGAAACTCTTCACAAAACTGGCTCAAAGCGGGCAGGCAGACAACCCGTTTCTTGCTGAAACCGTCTGTGGGTCAGGGACGAAAGCATTAACGGCATTTTTATTAACTTGACACCCGATATGATGAGATTTATAGCTGCGATCTGTATGTTGATTCTCTTTTCTTCCGGTGCATTTGCACAGAAGCAAAAGATAGACAGCATTGAGTTCCATTTGTACACAGACAGCCTGAAAAAAGGTGGCGTTTACAACTACATCAATGTAGATGCAAAGCTCAGTAATGGAAGATGGATGCCGCTCTCCGCGCAGGACCTCCACTTTACTTCAAGCGGTGGCAAATTCGATGGCTGTAATTTATATTTCGACAGTGCATTCAATGCGGATAGCGTGGTAGTGAAGGCTGTGTTGAAAGCCGATACGGGTTTGCAAAGAAGCATCACTATCTATATCAAAAAATTAGCTGAAACGGAAGCGTTGAAAACGATGGAAGATGTGATGGGGCCGGGTACGCGGCAGCCGGCGAGAAAGAAGAAGAGAAGTTGATTTGATATTTAAAAATTAGTACATTTGATGAAACAGAACAAAGTGAGTTCATTTAAGATCGATAATAAAGACTACGTTGTTCTTCCTAAGAAAGAATACGAAGCGCTGTTAGCCAGAGCAGCAAGTAAAACACCTCCCGCCAAAAAACTTTCACTGACAGAAGGTAAAAAGCTGGCTTATAAATTAATTGATAAATGGTCGAAAGAAAAGTAACGATCCATGAAGCGGTAGTTGAATACGTTGCCAAAATAGCCTTGTTTGTAGAAGGGAAAGGGTTGCCAGAAACTGCTAAAAAATTTATTGATGAAGCATTTTCTTTTTTCGAAGCATTAGCGGACAACAGGGTAACTCATAGACCTTGTGGATTCATCCCCTGGCGTAAACTCTCATATCGTTGTGCTACATTCAGAAAGAAGTACACCGTAGCATATCTTGAAAACTCCACAGAGATAATCATTTGTGATATTGCGTTGTCAAAATTATTAGTCAGTGATCTTAAATAACTAATAGTAGGGTCGCCTGCCTTGCTCCCTCAAAAAATAATGAGTATTTTAAATTTTGCCAGTGCCTTCCCCTTTGCTGGCCATACAACACTCATTTATGTCAAAATCAATATTGCTGCAGATCTCCTCTTTTCTGCTGACATTCCAAACCTTTTCCCAACAACCTGTTTGCCCTGGAAATATCAAATCAAATACACTGCTCTGGACTGCCGACTGGCACCCCCATAAAATGCTGATTACCGTAGGCGGTGACGACAGCCTGCTCAGGATCTACAACAGCAAAACCTTACAGCTGGTGCAGGCATTTCAGGTGAACAGTATGATCCGGCAACTCGCCTGTCGGCTGGAACAGTACCGGTGATAGCATTGTAACTACGGGAATAAAAGGAAGTATCGTTTTATGGACCCGGCAGGGAAGAATAATTAAAACAGTCAGGTAGCATTATTGGATGCGCTCTGTTTAAGCATCCCTGACATAAAATGAAAAAAGGCAAAGCGAAATTTCTTTCACTTTGCCTTCTCAAATGCCAGGCACAAGGTGTATTTCACTCCAAATACCTGGCTTCCGGTTTAGTTATTTAACAGGGGCTTTCTGTTCCTGCATTTTCTTCGCGTCTTCCACAAATTTCGCAAGACCGAGATCAGTCAGCGGGTGTTTCAGCAGACCGAGGATCGCGTCCAGCGGGCTGGTGCAAACATCAGCACCAACTTCAGCACATTTAACAATGTGAAGCGGGCTGCGGATAGATGCGGCGAGGATCTCAGTTTTGAAACCCTGAAGGCTGTAGATATGGGCGATCTGTTCGATCAGTTGCACGCCATCCCAGTTGCTGTCGTCTATACGGCCGATGAAGGGAGATACGTAGTTGGCGCCTGCCTTGGCAGCCAGGATAGCCTGACCGGCAGAGAACACCAGTGTACAGTTTGTTTTGATCCCGTTGTCAGAGAAATACTTCAGTGCTTTCACACCTTCTTTGGTCATGGGGATCTTAACAACGATATTCGGATGGATGGCAGCGAGTTTTTTACCTTCCTCGATCATGCCTTCCAGGTCTGTAGAAATAACTTCAGCACTTACATCACCGCCATCAACGAGCTCGCAGATTTCCAGGTAATGTTTGTTGATTGCTTCTTCGCCGCGGATACCTTCCTTGGCCATCAGGGATGGGTTGGTAGTAACGCCGTCGAGAATACCGAGATCATGAGCTTCTCTGATCTGTGCAATATTAGCTGTATCAATGAAGAATTTCATAATTATCAAATTTAGTGAGTAGGTACGGAGATATAATAGAGAGGAAAAAAGAAAAAAAATCGGCAGATTAC
>NZ_JBQCGW010000082.1:0-9590 GCF_051955275.1 Pseudobacter sp.
GAGTTCATTGAAATTGTGCGGGAGGATCTTGGTGGCAAGGCCAACCGCGATGCCTTCAGCCCCTTGCGCCAGCAGGAGCGGGAATTTCATGGGAAGGGTCACGGGCTCGTTCTTACGACCGTCGTAACTGATTCCCCACTCGGTGGTTTTGTTATTGAAAGCCACGTCCAGCGCAAATTTGCTGAGGCGGGCCTCGATGTAACGGGCAGCGGCCGCATCGTCGCCGGTGCGGATATCTCCCCAGTTACCCTGGGTATCTACCAGCAGGTCTTTCTGTCCCATGTTCACCAGTGCATCTCCGATGCTGGCATCACCGTGCGGGTGATACTGCATGGCCTGTCCGATGATATTGGCCACTTTATTGAACCTGCCATCATCCATTTCTTTCATGGCATGCAGGATCCGGCGTTGTACGGGCTTGAGACCGTCTTCCACCGCAGGTACTGCACGCTCCAGGATCACATAAGAGGCATAATCCAGGAACCAGGTCTTGTACTGGCCCGATACGCCCGAGTTGCTCTCCAAAGCCTGTTCTGATATTTTCGATTTAGCCATAAGATTCTTTCAGCCTTAGCGCTTGTATGTTATGTATTATTATTCCTGTTCTGCAGCGGACGCCTGAACGGCCGACTTCGCTTTTACTTCAAAATCCTTGAAGCCTTTCAGCTCTCCCTGAACATCGTATTCTCCGGCAGCGGCCAATTGTTTGAGCCTCCACAGCATGTACATATCACCGGTAGTCTGTTTGTTCTTTGAGAGAAACTGGTGAATGATCTTGCTGGCTTTCTGCCAGTCGTTGGTGATGAATTTTTTCAGGTCGGCATCATAATAATCATAGTCGTGATGACCGAGCTTTTTACCCCCTTCCAGGATACGCACTCCTTTGTTCTCCTGCATGAGTTTCTTCCACTCATCAGGATCCACTTCAAATTCGGATAGCGTAATGGGACGAGCCAGTTTCCTGGCTTTCAGAAACTCCTTCGGCGGAATTACGGATAACCATTCAGGGTAGAAAATGAGACCTTTCTCATTGATGAAGGGCAGGTTGTTCAGGTACAGGATGAATACCCTTCCCTGGAATTCCGCCATATAATTGAGCAGCCAGTAGTAGCCGCTTACATCATGTTTATTCTGTGCAGCCCAGATCCAGATGATCTCATCGGGATTGCGGCGCATGGAGCCTACCAGCTCAGCCACGGTTTTGTAATCATCCACTTCACCATTATCCACTGTGCCTTCGGCATCTGTTCCGGCGAGTACATCGCGCCAGAACTGTTTGCGCGCTTCGATGCCTTCGCCGGTATATACATTGGCGATCGGCCCTACAGCATAATCATCCCTGATCAGCACCACATCGCCCTGGAGGCTTTCATCCAGTTCAATGGCTTTTTGCAGCACACTGATATCAGGTTCATTGAAAACGATATGAATCATACTTAGTTGGTTCGTTTATTACAAAAAACGTTTTCCTATCTTTTTACATCTGCTCCTTCTTCGGCCAGATCCAGCTCTACACGCAGGTTTTCGATAATGAACTCCTGACGCTCCTGGGTGTTCTTACCCATATAATATTCCAGGAGTTGCTGCACGTGCTCGCCCTGTTCGATGATCACGGGCTGCTTGCGCATTTCCGGACCAATGAAGCGGCCGAACTCGTCGGGCGAAATCTCACCCAACCCTTTGAAGCGTGTGATCTCCGGTTTGCCGCCGAGTTTTTTGATGGCTTTTGCCTTCTCTTCTTCGTCGTAGCAGTAGATGGTTTCCTTTTTATCTCGCACGCGGAAGAGCGGCGTTTCCAGGATGTACACGTGCTGGTTCTTCACCAGGTCAGGGAAGAACTGGAGGAAGAAGGTCATCATGAGCAAACGGATGTGCATACCGTCCACATCGGCATCGGTAGCGATCACGATATTATTATAACGAAGGCCTTCATATCCTTCTTCAATATTCAGGGCATGCTGAAGCAGGTTGAACTCTTCGTTTTCGTACACTACTTTTTTGGTAAGGCCGAAACAGTTGAGAGGCTTACCGCGAAGGCTGAATACAGCCTGTGATTCCACGCTGCGGCTCTTGGTGATACTTCCGCTGGCAGAGTCACCTTCGGTGATGAAGATGGTGCTCTCGCTCATTTTCTGGCGAACGCTCTCCTTCTCTTTACCACTGGGCTCATCATTATAATGGTAGCGGCAGTCGCGTAGCTTTTTATTATGCAGGTTGGCCTTTTTGGCGCGCTCGTTGGCGAGCTTCTTGATACCGGCCAGTTCCTTGCGCTCGCGCTCACTCTGCTCGATACGCTTTTTGAGTGCATCAGCTGTAGTGGGGTTCCGGTGCAGGAAATTATCGAGTTCCTTCGACAGGAAGTCGTTCACGAAGTTCTTCATGGTTGGACCGTTCTCGAAAACCACCTGTGAACCGAGTTTGGTCTTGGTCTGGCTTTCGAATACGGGTTCCTGTACACGAACGGAAACAGCGGCGCAAATGCTGCCGCGGATATCGGCCGCATCGTAGTCTTTTTTGAAGAATTCGCGGATGGTTTTCACGAATGCTTCGCGGAAGGCTGCGAGGTGGGTACCCCCCTGCGTGGTATACTGGCCGTTAACAAAGGAGTAATATTCTTCTCCGTACTGGTTTTCGTGGGTGATGGCCACTTCAATGTCTTCTCCTTTGAGGTGGATCACGGGATAACGGAGCTCATCCTCATTGGTCTTACGCTGAAGCAGGTCGAGCAGACCGTTCTTGCTCACATATTTCTTACCGTTCAGGTTCAGCACCAGACCGGCATTGAGATAACAGTAATTCCAGAGCTGGCCATCGAGGTATTCGTGGAGAAAATGGAAATTTTTGAACACAGTCTCATCTGGGACAAAACTGATCAGTGTACCGTTAGGCTCGTCAGTTTTAGTTTCTTTATGTTCCTTTATCAGTACGCCTTTTTCAAATTCGGCGGTCTTTTCCTTTCCGTCGCGGTAGGCGGTTACTTTAAAATAAGTACTGAGGGCGTTCACCGCTTTGGTACCCACACCGTTCAGACCTACTGATTTCTGGAAGGCCTTGCTATCGTATTTGGCGCCTGTATTGATCTTGCTCACTACGTCCACCACTTTACCGAGGGGAATCCCGCGGCCATAGTCGCGCACGGACACATTCTTTCCTTCAATGGATATTTCCACCTGTTTACCGTAGCCCATGGTATGTTCATCGATACAGTTATCGATCACCTCTTTGAGCAGAACGTAGATCCCATCGTCCGGGCTGGAGCCATCTCCGAGCTTGCCGATATACATACCCGGGCGGAGACGGATATGTTCGCGCCAGTCGAGACTCCGTATCGAGTCTTCGGTATACTCGCCTTGCTGGGTGGTTTCTTTTTCTTTTGCCATAGTATTAATCCTGTTCGTAAGCTACTTATATATTAAAATAAATCAGTTATAATGTATAGGGATGCGCTGGAACGGGCAAATATAGCAAAAGGGAAGCAGAAGGGATTTGGGGGAGATATTAAGGTATGTGGAAAATTGGGTTTGCACCGGCCGGGGAGACAAAAAGAGAGGCCGGAGGAGCCACCTGCCCCGGAAAGGCATCCGGGTGATGGCTGCGCCGGCCTAGTGCTTAAGAATATCAAAAAAGGAGTGAAATAACAGCTAGTCAGGTAATGGTTGGTCAGGGAACCATTTTTACAGTAGTTTCTTCTACATCGGTCTGCTCCTGGTAAGAGGTGCTGACCTTAAAGGTGCGTGCGAACTGTTTGCGATTAATGGCAAGGATGAACTGTACGCTGCGAAGCTCGCCTTTTTCGATCTTGAAGCGGCGGAGGTTGTTTCCCTCGTAGTACACTTCGCGGTGCAGATCGTTTCCGGCGTCGTTCCTGATGGAGAAGTAGCTTTTGGCCGGAGAAAGCGTCTTCACGGTAAATACCAGAAAATTCCCTTCCGTGCCGTTGAATGTTACCTCCATCACTAGCGCAACTGGATCTGTGATAACAGCCATGGCTTGTTGCTGTGCTGTTGCAAATCCATTGGATACAAATAACAAAGAACTGATCAGGAGAAGGTTGAATAACCATTTTGAGGTTTTCATAATCCAGGTTTTTGATGTGATTTTGTTTTTAGATCACGCTGCAAAGTTGCAAAGCCTGCATTACCTGAATGTGAACGAAGATTAAAGGATACGTTAAGAAATTAACTGCTGAAACACGTAACCAGTGGGGATTTTATTGCTCACGAAAAAATAATTGAAAAAACCGGCAGTTCTAAATAATCGTGCCACTGCATTTTTATTCACTAAAAATATTTATGGCACAGTCATTGTTTTCACTCACCTAACAACCCAACTTACTCTAACGTGCGATTGAAATGTTGCTAAGAAAGTAATAAACCATTTTTATTAACCTATAATTTTTCATTTATGAAAAGCATCAAGGTAAGCTTGGTAGCATTGACTATTGCTACCGCAGGATTATTTGCGTTCAAAGGCATTCAGACAGGAACAATCAAAGGAACAATATCTCCTGCTGATGGTGCAGTACGCGTATGGGCATTGTCTGGAACAGATACACTGAAGGCTCCCGTTGAATCAGGCACCTTCACTATTTCCGGCGCCAAGGCTGGCACATACAGAGTGATTGTTGAAGCAAAACCTCCGTATAAAAATGCCGCCAAGGATGGTGTAACTGTAACAGATGGCCAACCTACAGATGTAGGCGAAATCAAACTGGAGCAATAAGCGGATAACATATTTCCTCTTTGCAAAAAAGAGGGTGTCTCATACAGGAGGCACCCTCTTTCTGTTTTATTTAGAATAGTGTGTTCGTTACCGTTAGTTATATGCTTACTTGTAACTGTCAATTTTATCCAGCGAACAAACAGGCATTCCAAATTGTGGATAGCCTGATATTTATCAGGTGCTTAAAAAGCCATGCTTTTATCTTTTATAGTAAATTATTGATAAACCATTTACCATGGTAAAGAAAAAGCAGGAATCATTGCCGGGTATAACAGGAAGGTAAATGATTTGGCCGTTCCTGAGAGATTAATTAATATAGTATTGCCAACGGTATAAAAATCGAACTCATTGCCTACTAACCTATCACAACAGGAAAGAGAACTATTATCATTGGTGGCTGACGGGGATCAGCTTGCATTCAAAGACCTGTACCATTTGTACAGCGGGAAGGTGTTTTCCTTCGCAAGGCTTTACCTGAAGGATGAGTTGATAGTGGAAGACCTGGTACAGATGGCATTCATCCGCTGCTGGGAGCGAAGGGAGGAACTTCGTAATATCCAATCCTTCAAAGACTTCCTTTTCATTCTCACCAGGAACCTGGTATTCGATCATCTCCGGAAGATGACGGTACAGGTAAAACGGCTGGAAGATATCCGGCTCCAATCCCTCCGTACTGCCGGCACCGGATATGAATACAATCCGCTGGACACAAAAGAACTGCGCGACCTTCATGCCAGAGCTATTCTGGAATTACCTGCACAACAGAAAGAAGTATATCAAAGACATACAGAACAGGATGAAAGCCTCGATGAAATAGCGGAGGAGATGAATATTGCCCGCGCCACTGTCAAAAAACACCTGGAAGTGGCCAGAAAATCCGTCAGAGCTTATATCCTGCGCCATTCTTCGGCATTCGTGGCCGCTCTCTATTTCATTTCCACAAAGGATTCCCATTTGTTTTAAATATTTTTTTCCATCCACTACGCCTCATGTAACAGTGCTGCGTCTTTAATACTATACACGATGAAACCAGAGCAGTTCAAAATATTGCTGGAACGCTTTAAAGCAGACACTCTCACCCAGGAAGAATGGGAAGAACTTCGGACTTCGCTGACAGCACCCGAAATGAAAGAGCTGCTTGATAAGGATATGATAGCAACTTTCACTGAAGAGAGGGTTGATCCATACTGGAGTTCAGAGAAAGAAGAGCAGCTCTTTCAAATTATTAAACATCGTGTTTTTAAGTCAAAACCAGTATACGTTCTGCAAATCAAAAAACGGTGGTGGATCGCTGCTGCCGTTTTATTCGCTCTTTCAATTGGCAGTTTTTTGTGGTTTTTCAATACAAACAAGGATCAGGAACACAGTGTTGTTCAGAATCCGGAAATCGTACCTGGCAGGTCCGGGGCAACATTGACGCTGGCAGATGGTTCTGAAATACTGCTGGATACAGTCAAAAATGGTATAGTTGCCCTGCAGGGCGGAAAAACGGTCAGCGTTCATAATGGAACATTGAAGTACGAAGGTAACGGCGTGGATATCGTATACAATACCATATCCACCCCCAATGGCCGCCGCTTCCGCCTGACCTTGCCGGACGGTTCCGGAGTATGGCTGAACAATGCCAGCTCCATCCGCTACCCTACTGTGTTTGGCCCGGACAGAAAGGTGGAAGTGACAGGAGAAGTTTATTTCGAGATTGCGCCCGATCAGAAAAGACCTTTCAATGTACTGGTGAACAGGAAACTGGACATTTCAGTTTTGGGCACAGCTTTCAATGTGAGTGCCTTTGACAATGAAGCGTCGATCAATACCACACTGATCGAAGGGAAAGTGAAAGTGATCAATATTGTTTCCGGGCCGGGCACAGCCAATAGCGGGACCATATTATCTCCCGGACAGCAGGCACAACTTTCGTTAGCGCAGCCAACTGCCATCAAAGTGGTGAATAATGCACCGGTTGAAAAGATCATCGCATGGAAAGAGGGATTGTTCAACTTCAATGATATTCCCTTTGAAGAAGGCATGAGGCAGATTGCCAGGTGGTACGATATTCAGATAATTTACGAAAACGGTATCCCCGCAAATATAGAACTGAACGGAGAGATCACAATGGAGCTTACCCTGAATGAATTACTCGAAGGCCTCCGGGATATTGGCCTGAAGTTCAGACTGGAAGGAAGAAAACTGATTATCATAAAGTGATAGGGGATATCACAGGAGCCGGGATTCTGGCAGTGGTGCTGCCCGGCTCTACCTTATCCTGGTCCGTACCCTACCTTTTCTTTTTCATGTGCAAGTATGATCATGGTTAACAAAACAGAACCGGAAGTGCTAGAACACTTCCGGTAAATGTTCAGCTGATCAAAACCGAGGGCTTATACTCCATTTTTAACAACCAAACTGCTGCAAACTTATGCAAAAAAAGTATTGGGGTTACCGGTATTCTATGCCCGGTGAACCCCTTGCAGGTCAGGGCTTTCAACAATTAGCAGTACTCCCGATCCTAAAACTGTCATTTTTCTTCTACACCTATGACAGGAAATGGAAATTAATTTTTCTTACGATGAAACTGACCGTACTACTATCGCTACTGGCCATCTTTTCGGCACAGGCTACACTGACCGCTCAGCAACTCACTATCTCGGGTAAAAACCTTTCGCTGCATCACATTTTTTCTTCTATCAAAAAACAGACAGGTTATGTTGTATTCAACAACAAACGCGATCTGGAAGGAACCAAACCGGTAACCATCACTGCCATTAACCTGCCTCTGACTGAAGCACTGGACATCATTTTCAAGGACCAACCCCTGAAATATGTGATCCGCGGCAAAACCATTTTTGTTTCCAGGAAACCCGCTGCACAACAACCGGAGCCTACACCGGAAATATCACAGAACGCAATTCAGCTGATACCCATAAAAATCCGCGTAACGGATTCTTCCGGCATCCCGCTTTCAGGCGCTACTGTGACAATCAAAAAGAATAAAGTTTCAAAAGTCACTGACAGTGAAGGGTATGTCACTATCGATGCCAATGCGGGGGATATTGTGGAAATAACTTATATAGGCCATGCAACAAGATCGGTTAAGTTATCTCCTAACACTACCACACTCAATATAACACTGCAAAGGGCAGAGCAACAATATAAGGAGGTGGTGATCAACGCAGGTATCATTACCAGGAAAAAGGAAAGTTTTACCGGGGCCGTATCCAGTTTTACAGGACAGGAATTACGTAAAGTAGGTAATGGCAATGTATTGCAGAGCCTGAAATCACTGGATCCCTCCTTCATCATCAATCCCAGTCTGCTGAATGGCTCCAATCCCAATCAGCTTCCCAACATACAACTGAGAGGCACAACCGCAATTACCACTTCCAGCGCACTCAGGGGATCTTTTGATGTAGACCCCAATCAGCCTCTCTTTATTTTGAATGGGATGGAAAGCACGCTGGAACAGATCGTCAACCTGGATATCAACCGGATAGCCAGCATCACCATTCTGAAAGATGCTGCTTCCACTGCATTGTACGGTTCAAGGGCAGCCAATGGCGTGGTAGTGGTGGAAACCAAACGTCCACGCCCGGGCGACCTGCGGGTCAACTACACATTGGATCTCCGTGCCGAGATTCCAGATCTGAGCGATTATAATATGATGAATGCTGCTGAATTCCTGGAGTTTCAAAAAATGGCGGGATATTATGATATCGGGGATCGGCAAAATTCCCAGTTACGCCAGGACACCTTGTACAACCGGCGGCTAAGAACTGTATTGAGTGGCGTGAACACTTACTGGCTGAATGTGCCCCTGCGCAATGCGCTCACTGCCGGCCATAATATCAATATCAACGGAGGAAGTGAAGAGTTTCAATATGATGTGATGCTCAGTTACCGGAATACAGCGGGTGTGATGAAAGGATCAGGCAGAGAATCCTGGGGCGCTTCCATTGATCTTGCCTACAGGAAAAAAAATGTCAATTTCCTGAACCGTGTTTACGTTGAAGGAAGCAAGGCAAAAGAGTCGCCATACGGAAGTTTCTCTGATTATGTGAACATGGCGCCATTCTATCCCAAGCAGAATGCCAATGGCAACCTGTTCACCGGAAAATATCTTGAAACTTTTACAGGTCCTTATTATTATCTCTCTTTTACAGAACGCAAAACACCCAACCCAATTTATAATTCCACGCTGAATCCTAAGAATGAGAACAATCTCTTCCGGATCCAGAATAATCTTTCAATGATATGGGACATACGCCGCGACTGGCGTTTTACTGCAGGACTCCAGGTAGTGGCTGAATCCGGCGACCGGATTGCATTCGTATCTGCAGCCGACACAAGATTCGATGCAGTTCCCATCGAACAGAAAGGAACTTACGATTATGGAAGACTGAAGAACTGGGAATACCAGGGCAACGCGATGATCACTTATCAGCGCGTATTCCGTGAAAAACATAGTCTTACCGGCAACCTCAGAACGGAAGTGATTGAAAGGAACAAAAGAGATCTCGGCTTTACGGCCGTTGGATTTCCGGATGGTGTGGATCCGAACCCCGCTTTTGCTTCCGGTTATGCCATCAATTCAAAGCCGGCATATGCTGAAGTAAAGGCCAGGCAGGTGAATGCTTTAAGCAGTATCAATTACAGCTATAACAACAAGTACTATGCAGATGCCACTTTCAGAATGGACGGTTCCACCGTTTTCGGTTCACAAAAAAAATACGAAAGTTTCTGGGCAGTTGGACTGGGTTGGACAGTGAACAGGGAAAAGTTCCTGGAAAACGCCAACTGGATCTCCTTGTTGAGACTAAGGGCTAATATCGGAACCAACGGCAATCAGCAACTCGGCACTTTCGTTTCATCTT
>NZ_JBQCGW010000083.1:0-24968 GCF_051955275.1 Pseudobacter sp.
AAACTGCCGATGAATGGTTAGCTTCTTCAGCAGCATTTGAGCGTATTGCCGATGCTGAGAAGAATCAATGGCTGCCTTACTACTACGCCGCATACACCAATTGTTTGTATACGCTTATTAAGAATGATGCAGCCAATAACGACCAGTATGCTGACAAGATCGAAGCATTGCTGGCAAAGGCTGATGCATTATCTCCCAACAATTCCGAGGTAAGTGTGATCAAGGCAATTGTGGCAACTATCCGCATGATCGTGAACCCGATGCAGCGTTACCAGCAATACGGACCTGCCATTGAAAAAGCGTTGAATGAATCAAAAACGCAGGACCCGAATAATCCACGTCCATATTTCATTACCGGCCAGAACCTGCGTTATACACCAGAGCAGTTTGGTGGAGGTTGTGCCACGGCAAAGCCGATCCTGGAAGAAGCCGCTAAAAAATATGAAAGCTTCAAACCCGCATCAGAACTGCATCCCAACTGGGGTAAGAAGCAGGTGGAAGAACTGATTGCAGGTTGTAAATAATCAGATCGAATTAAAAAACAAAGCAGGGTTTTTAATCCGTCTATCTGGCGGAATAAAAACCCTGCTTTGTTTCTCACTGTATATTTGTTCTTGTTTTGAAACCACAGAAATGGAATTCAAGGACCTCGACCCGATCTTACATTCCCAGCTCCGGCTTGCCGTGATCAGCCTGCTCATGCAACAACAGGAAGCGGAATTCACATTCATCCGGGAAAAAACAAATGCCACTGCCGGCAATCTCAGTGTTCAGATCAACAAGCTCCGTGAAGCCGGTTACATCGAGGTACACAAACAGTTCCACAACAACTATCCTCAAACGGTCTGCCGCCTGACTCCCACCGGCGAAGCCGCTTTCCACCAATACGTATCCGCTCTTCAATCCTACCTTCCCATCAAGCAGCCCTGACCTCATCACCCAACATTACCAACCAGCACCAACTAACTAACTAACTAACCAACACAGCAGCAACCGAACTCTTTCGCACCTTCATCTCCATTCTCAAACAAACTGCCACACCTCACTCTCACCATTTATCATCCCCTGCCTGCCTTTCCTTACGCTCTCCCACCTGTTCCCCTCCAGCCGCTCACGGAGTGCCCCGGGTCAAACTTTATATGCGTGTTTTGGGCCTTCAAAACATACGATCCCAACGCCCATCTTCCTACCACAGCCCCGACATTCCCCGCCACAGCCCATAAAAGAACCCAAAAGGTGTGGGTATGTTTTACAGCCCCAAATCACGCATATAAAGTTTGCCCCAAAAAGAAGGCCAGGCTTTGAAAAGCCCGGCCGTTGTTGATCGTACCCTTTAAATAAAAACCAATTGAAGGAGTCTGATCCCGAACGCATGCAGCCTGGTACATTTCTGCTGAACGTTCTTAAAGATCCATCCTGTAGACACAGGATGACTTGTTTGTTGATCGTACCCTTATAAAAACTTGAGTATATTTTTTTGATCGGCGATCTGCTCTGTATCGCTCTTATTTGTTCAGTGTGAAGACTTCAGACTCTGTTGTCTTTCCATCCATATCCACGATTGTAAGCCTGTAGTACATCGCAGGAGCCTTCCTGTTTCTGAGATCAACGGTGATCCTGTAGTTGAGATTCTCAGTAGAGTTACCTACAGCAAATACGAGTCCTGCATCAGCAAAGTCTTTTCCGTTTGTGCTGCGTTCCACAATAAAGTGGCTGGTATTGATTTCTTCTGAAGTAGACCAGTAAAGTGCTACCTGGTCTGCATTCTTTCTGATAGCATGGAATGCGCTTAGCTTCACGGGTGTTCCTCCTGTTGCGTTTGAGGCGATACTGGTCTTGGCAACGGGAGCAACAGGATCTGCTGGCTCTTTTACTAACGTGTTGGAATAACCGAAAAAAGGAATGGTCAGAGCCAACGCTATGAATGCAACTGATGTAAAGATGTTACGATAAACGGCGGTACACATTGTAACCGTAGGGTACGCTTTCATATATTTCTATTGAGGGTAAACATATTGATCGCGGTAGCCCACAGAAAATTGGAATGACTAACAGGTCATTTTCGTAGAAATTGGTAGAAATGGATTACAACTGAGATTGGATGGAGAAAAGAGTACGGCTATTCGAGGGGATTTGGAAGAAGTCGCTTGACTTGATGAAGCAAAGTAAATCACAATATTCCATTTGTGCAAGTAAGTGGGTAAAGATTTTCTTTCTGAAGCGCTAAAACGGCTGTTGAGAATTGATTTCCAACATATAAAAAAATCCTTCCGGAATTAACCGGAAGGATTTTTTTCACTATGAATCTGAGAAGTTGAATCAGCTTATTTGTACTGAGGGATGATGCTGTTAGCCAGATCAACCATCTTTTTGATGCTGTCATCATTCAGGATACCCTTCTTGAATTCAGCGAGTACATCGGGGAGCTTGTTGTCCATTTCCATCAGGAAGTGGTCTTCAAAATCACGTACTTTCTTCACAGCCACTTCGCGCATCAGACCTTGAGTACCGAGGTAGATGATAGCTACTTGCTTTTCCACTTTGAATGGAGTGTACTGAGGCTGCTTCAGGATTTCCACGTTACGTGCACCTTTATCCAGTACCAGTTTGGTAGCGGCATCCAGGTCACCACCGAATTTAGAGAAGGCTTCCATCTCACGATAGAGGGCCTGATCCAGCTTCAGGGTACCGGCAACCTTCTTCATGGATTTGATCTGTGCAGAGCCACCTACGCGGCTTACAGAGATACCTACGTTGATCGCAGGGCGGATACCGGCGTTGAACAGGTTACCTTCCAGGAAGATCTGGCCATCGGTGATGGAGATCACGTTTGTTGGGATATATGCAGATACGTCACCGGCCTGTGTTTCGATGATCGGCAGTGCCGTCAGAGAACCACCACCTTTAACCAGGTGCTTGATAGAATCAGGGCAGTCGTTCATATTCTTTGCAACACTGTCGTCGTTGATCACCTTGGCGGCGCGCTCGAGCAGACGGCTGTGCAGGTAGAATACGTCACCAGGATAAGCCTCACGGCCTGGCGGACGACGGAGCAGCAGGGATACCTCACGGTATGCTACGGCTTGTTTTGAAAGGTCATCATACACGATCAGTGCAGGACGTCCGGTATCACGGAAGAACTCACCAATGGCAGCACCTGCGAAAGGAGCGTAGAACTGGAGAGGAGCGGGGTCAGATGCAGAAGCCGCTACGATGGTAGTGTAGGGCATTGCGCCTGCGTCTTCCAGGGTCTTCATTACACCGGCGATGGTAGAAGCCTTCTGACCGATGGCAACGTAGATACAATATACAGGTTTACCAGCTTCGAAGAATTCCTTCTGGTTGATGATGGTATCGATTGCGATGGCTGTTTTACCGGTCTGACGGTCACCGATGATCAGCTCACGCTGACCACGGCCTACAGGGATCATCGCGTCGATGGCTTTGATACCGGTTTGCAGCGGTTCTTTTACAGGCTCGCGGAAGATAACACCAGGAGCTTTACGCTCGAGGGGCATCTCATATCTTTCACCTTTGATAGGACCTTTTCCGTCGATAGCTTCACCGAGTGTGTTCACCACACGGCCCAGCATACCTTCACCTACATTGATAGAGGCGATTTTTCCGGTACGGCGAACTTTTGAACCTTCTTTGATGTCTCCGCTCTCACCCATCAGTACCACACCCACGTTGTCTTCTTCGAGGTTGAGGGCGATAGCTCTAACGCCATTTTCAAATTCAACGAGCTCACCGGAGCGTACGTTGCTTAATCCGTATACACGGGCGATACCGTCACCCACCTGTAATACAGTACCCACTTCTTCAAGATCAGCGGCGGCGTTGAAATTGCTCAATTGCTGGCGCAATATCGCTGAGATCTCATCGGGTTTAATTTCTACCATATGATAACCTTGTTTATTGTTGTTTATTGAGTGTGGTGAGTATACTCACTACCTGATTTTGTAAATAAAGTCGTTGTTCAGGAACTGGGCCCTGATCTTGTTCAGATCATAAGAGATGCTGGCGTCAACCAGGGTATCTCCGAGCTCGAGTTTGAAACCACCGATGATACTTTCATCCACCTGTGTGGTAAGATCGATCTTGCTGTTGCCGGCCTGCTGCTGTACCTGGCCGATGATCTGATTTTTCAGCTCTTCGCTTACAGGCGTTGCAGTGGTGAGGCGTACGGTTTGAATTCCCTTGTGCTGCTTATACAGATCAATGAATGCAGTGATGATCTCTGGCAGGTTTGCTTCACGGCCTTTGTTCACCAGCAGGCGGTTGAATGCAGCAGTCAGCTCAGTGATCTCGCTGCCTGTAACGGCATCCAGGATAGCAGCCTTTTTGTCGGCCTTTACCACCGGACTTTTCAGCAGGTTCACAAAGTCACGGCTGTTTTTGCAGACCTTCTGCAGGAAGAGCATATCCTTATATACTTCCTCCAGTGCATTTTTTTCGAGCGCCAGGTCTACCAGGCTCTTCGCATATCTTCCAGCTAAACGCGGATTGGGCATAATAAAGATTAAATTAGTTCAGTTTCACTTCGTTGGCCAGTGTCTTGATATAGTTCTCCTGCTCAGCTTTACCAGCCAGTTCACGGCGCAGTACTTTTTCAGCTACTTCGATCACCAGGTTACCTACCTGATTCTTAACATCAGTGAGGGCAGCCATCTTTTGTTGCTGGATCGCAGCCTGAGCTTCAACAATGATCTTGTTGGCTTCAACTTTAGCCTGTTCTTTAGCTTCGTTGATGATCCTGTCTTTTGTATCGCGGGCTTCTTTCAGCAGGGAAGCTCTTTCTTCACGGGCTTTCGCCAGCAGGGCTTCATTCTCGCTCTTCATCTGTGCCATTTCAGCCTTCACTCTCTCGGCAGTAGCCAGAGAATCAGCGATGCCGGTTTCCCTTTCTTTCAGAGAATTCAGGATCGGCTTCCAGGCGAACTTGGAAAGGATGAACAGTACAAGGATGAATGCCAGCGCAGTCCAGATCAATAAGCCATTTTCTGGTACAAGTAAATCAATGCCGGATTTAAGTAATATCATATATAAGCTTTAATAATAGCAACAAGAATTAAAAACAGAATCGAAAAAGATTACTGCATCCTCAGCCCTTTGCGTTGGATGCAGTAATGATGTTTGTTTAAACGAACATAGCCAGGATACCTGCGATTACCGCGAACAGGGCAACACCCTCTACGAACGCAGCAGTCAGGATCATGTTAGCGCGGATGTCGTTAGCAGCTTCCGGTTGGCGGGCAATAGCTTCTACTGCACCTTTACCAATCTGACCGATACCGATACCAGCACCGATTGCAGCCATACCTGCACCGATAGCGCCGCCAGCGTTAGCCCATGCTACTTCGCTCAACATAATGTTTAAAAGATCCATGTTTCTGTTTTTATTAGAATTGATAAAAAGACTACTTCTTTGTTTCTGTTAGATGATCACCGCATCATCAGGCAGATCATGGTGCGCATGATCATCGTGATGATGTGTTTCCTCGATAGCCTGACCAATGAACACCGCTGTCAGGTTAGTGAAGATGAAGGCCTGGATGAATGCTACCAGTACTTCGATCAGGAAAATGAATACAGAGAAACCGATAGAGATGGGTGAGAAGCCCCAACCGATCGCTGTTTTCAGTCCTCCGAAAATGAATATCAGTGAAATCAGACAGATAATGATGATGTGACCAGCCAGCATGTTCGCAAAAAGACGGATGATCAATGCGAAAGGCTTGGTGAAGATGCTGAGGAACTCAACCAGCACCATGATCGGCTTCACAAAGCCAGGTACAGGCGGGTTGAAGATATGACCCCAGAAATGTTTGTTACCACTGAACAGGATCACCAGGAAGGAAATAACACCCAGCACAGCTGTGAAGGCGATATTACCGGTTACGTTGGCAGATCCGGGGATCAGACCAAAGATATTGTTGATCAGGATGAAGAAGAAGATGGTCAGCAACAGGGGCAGATACCTTTCGTATCTCTTATGTCCCAGGTTTGGCTTGGCCACTTCATCCCTTACGAAGGTGATAACAGGCTCAACGGCATTCTGGAGACCGGTAGGCGCTTTCTTAACACCAACACCGTTCTTGTATTTTTTAGCGATGCTGAGCATGATCACCACCAGCAGGGTAAGTGCCACCAGCATCTGAACTACGTTACGTGTGAGGGAGATATCGTATACTTTAACGCTCTCGTCGATCTGACCGGCTTCGTTCACAGGAACCACTTTACCGTCTACCAGACGGTATCCGTTGTAATCCGCATGACCGTGCTCGAATTTGGAGCTCATGAAAGATGTAAGACCACGCTCTGGAGAATAGAGAATTACAGGCAGCGGAAGTGAAATAGGATGCAGGTGACCGTCCTCGCCTGTAACGTCCATGAAATGGTATTCATGACCGTCCAGTACGTGATCGAAAATCACTTTATTGGCATCGAATCCTTTCTTTTTCTCAGCAGGGGCGTGGCCTTCTGTAGCATGATCATCATGCTGTGCCATACTTACATTGGAAAAGAGAAGAATAAATAGGCTGAAACTCGCTACTGCAAAGGATTTGAGACTGCTAACCTTCATACCTGTCGTTAAATTTGCCGCAAAGATACGTCCCGGTTGCCTGAAAAAGAACGAGTGTTGAAAGTATTTTAGGGAAAGACGTCGAAAAAAAGGGGGCTGTTGGGAAAAACCGTTGCAAGCAGGCAGAAAAATGACGTGAAATGGTAATTTAAGCGGGGAAATTCACATTATACAAATTTATAATACAATAAAGATCAACCGTTTTGCTCCCTGATCTTTTTGATCAGTTCCAGTTCGTGGACGTCAAGCTGGTCTTTGGCCCTGTTAACCACTTTCTTATTTTCAATGAGGTGATTTATATGAAGGAATGGCACCTTTGCCCCTTCCAAATTTGCATAAGATGCTTGAGCTAAACACTCATCAAAAGTAAACTGCTCAAGTCCTTTCATTGAAGTCATAATATCCAACTCAATCCCTGGTCCCACATAAAAACTTGTCCATCCCGGTATAAACTGCATCGTTTCCAAAGATATCAGGTCGCCTTGCCCCAATTCTTTAAACGCGGCCCTTAGGTTTCTTCGGTTTTCAACTGTATCCATCAACCAGATATCCAAGTCATCGGTATTCCTGTCAAATCCGTGAAAACGGGTTGCAAATCCACCAACCATAATGTATTTAACTTCATGCTTGTTTAAGACTTTCCAGAAATTGATTAGCAATTCATCCAAAACATCCATGAAACTACTATTTATGGTGAGTGATCACAGCCCTTTTCAACGTTGCATTTCGGATTAACATTCGCGTAAAAGCTTGCAGTTTCTCCATATCAGACATGTAAATATGCTTCTTCAACCGCTCCAGCTCAACAGCTTCACGGCTTGCATATTCAGCATCAGGTTCATTAATAGCTGCCTGCTGCTTTTCATCGTCCTTCGGATAATTCTCCATACCCGCAATTTACTAATTTCTTTGGGAAATATAAAGTAGTTAAAAGTACCTACCCGATTTGCTTCTCAAACTGCATCTGGTGTAACTTGTAATAGAATCCCTGCAGCTTCATCAGCTCCTCATGATTACCCGCTTCCTTCACCTCTCCCTTATCCAGCACAATGATCTGTGTGGCTTTCCGGATAGTGCTCAATCTATGGGCGATCACAATGGAAGTTCTTCCTGCGATCAGCTTGTCGATCGCTTCCTGGATCAGCATTTCGCTTTCCGTATCCACCGAGGAAGTGGCTTCGTCCAGGATCAGTATACTTGGGTTGTATAATAACGCTCTGATAAAAGACAATAACTGGCGCTGCCCCAGGCTCAACGTGCTTCCGCGCTCCATCACATTGTAGTCGTATCCTCCCGGCAGCCGCATGATAAAATCATGCATGCCGATGAGCTTCGCCGCTTCGATCACCCGCTCCCGCGGGATCTCGGGATTACGCAGCGTGATATTATCCAGCACAGAACCAGAGAACAGGAACACATCCTGCAATACCACGCCCACATTCTTTCTCAGCGCATCCAGCTGGAACTCTTCGATATTCACATCATCCACGCGGATGCTGCCTTTCTGAATATGATACAACCGGTTGATCAGACTGATGATGGTGGTTTTGCCGCTGCCTGTATGCCCAACAATCGCAATGGTTTCACCGGCTTCAGCTTTAAAGTTCACATCTTTCAATACATAGCGGTCATCCACATACGCAAATGAAACTTTATCGAATTCGATCTTACCCTTCACCTGCGCCGGTGCAAAACTTCCGTCCTTCTTCACATAATCCTCATTATCCAACACCTTGAACACCCGCTCGCTGGCCACCATACCCATCTGCAATACGTTGAACTTATCCGCAATCACGCGGAGCGGGCGGAAGAGCAGGTTAAGACAGAGATAGAAGGAGATCATTTTACCGATCAGGTCTTCTGCCGCCTTTCCTTCCAGCTGCATGGCATGGGTGGCTGCCCACCAAACAAGCAGGCTGGTGCCTACAGCCAGTACAATTTCCACCACGGGAAAGAATACAGAGTAAGCGAAGATGGCCTTGATATTGGCATTCCGGTGTTCCCGGTTGATCTTTTTGAATTTATTGAACTCGCGATCTTCGGCAGCAAAGGCCTGTACCACGGGCATTCCCGTGATATGCTCCTGCACAAAGGCATTGAGCGCCGCCACAGCATTACGCACGCGGATGAAACTCTTGTTCACACTTTCCTTGAACACATAAGTAGCGGCAATAAGAATCGGGAATGGCGCCAGGCTCACCAGGGTAAGCCTCCAGTCGCTCACGAACATGAAAATGAGAATGGCAATAATAGACAACAGATCCGCAATGATAGGGATCAGCCCATCTGCAAAAATATCATTGATGGCTTCAATATCATTGATGGTGCGGGTTGTGAGGGTGCCGATCGGCGTTTTATCGAACTGCGACAAATTCAGCCCCAGGATCTTTTTGTACACCTTCACACGCAGGTCTTTCACCACCGTCTGCCCCAGCCAGGCAGTAAGGAAGGAGAACCAGAAACGGAAGGCTGATTCTATCAGAAGCAGTCCGATCTGGATCACAGTTACCCAGATCACGATATCGATGAACCTGATCTTATCAAGAAGTGCAGCGGCAGAGCCGTCCTTCACATAATCGTTGATGGTTAGCTGAATGAGATAGGGCCTCACAGGAGATAGCACGGCTAATAATATCGCCAGGGCCAACGAAGTGTAGAATCGTCTCTTATAAGGGGCAGCGAACTGGAACACCCTTCTGAGCAAACCAAAGTTGAATATTTTTTTTCCCTTCCCTTCTGACATACAAGGGGGCAAAGATAGTAAGTGTAATGAAGATAATTACTCCTCTCCCATCGCTTTACGATAAGCCTTGATAAAAATGGCACCAAGGTTCTTATACGGGGGGATATAGTCGTCGAACTTTTCCTTGGCGGCTGCATCATTTTTGAAGCGGCCACTCAGATCGCGCCACATATTGATCCAGTCTATGTTCCGGCCGGCCAGCAGGTTGGTATTGATGGCCTGCAGAATGGGCTCATTCACTACTTTGGTACCTACCTGTTTGGAGGAAATGATATGCGCATCCTGACAAATAGTTAACACTTCGTTTAAGTTATTATAACCTCCGCATGATCCCAGTACCACAATTTTAGCGGTAGGCGCCAGCTTCTTCAGCGTGGACGCAAGGTGATAACTATGTCCGCGGTGGATCACCACGGATGGTTTGAGACTGCGTTCTTCAAGATAAGCAATGAGTTTGTTCTGGGCCTTATCATCAGGATCATCATCGCCCAGCAACGGTCTGTTGGCGAAGATCCATACCGGCTTACCTTTGGTGGAAGTGATGGTCACCCATTCAGGATTCTTATCATTGATCCTCCATTCGGCTTTGCCGCGGAACATATTCATGAAGTTGATAAAGCTGTTCTGTCCATCCTGGTCTTCATCTCCATAGAAGAATACCTGCTGTACCACACGGCCGCTGTCATCCAGCAATCCTTTGTAATCCTGATCGTAGATCGATGGGATCCCCAGCATGGCTGAGAGGTCTGTCTTGGTAGTGGTATCTGCCGACTGGAACAGTATTTTGAGCAGGTTGTAGATCACGATGCCGCGTTTATTGTCTTCCCGGACATTCTTCTCGTAACTCCAACGCACCTGGTTCAGAATGAAATTGGCCATTTCCCTATCCTTATCCATGATACTGCTATAGGAATCTGCCACGTCCACGGCATCTTCCAGCTCATCACCCGGCTTGGGTTTTTCCAGGCCTATCACAAACGACTGCATCAGGGTGGCTGCATTTTCCTTACCCATGGTGCCTAGGAAATGGTTGAGCGTATTGTAACCGGCAGACATCTTGATGAACTTGCGGAAGTAATCTCCGTGCACGCTGAGCAGAAGACTGTCACCGCGTGGGTTGGCCATCCGCTCAAAGATCCGGGGATACACGCCGCTCACATAGCTGGAAGTATAGAGCTCATCTTCGCTCAGCACAGAAATATAGTAAAGCTCCTGGGGAGTGAGCCCGTCCAGTCTTCTGTATCTTACCCTGCCGTCATTCACATCGTGGAGGGCATTGATCTCACGTACAAAATATTGCTTGGCCTTGCTGGTCATCATGGCCGTGAGGGCCTTCATTTCATGGGCGGTATCGCGGAGCGGCGGAAGCAGCCGGGCTGCATAGTCGATCCGGGTTTTCACCATCAGTCGGAAATATTTGAAATCGTCTTCTTTAACACTGTCGATCTGCTCCAGGGTGATCCTTCCTTTGATGAGGTTATCAAGAAAGGGGAAGTAAAGCTGACCGCTTTTGCTGTTGGCCATGCGGGCCACCAGGTTCACGAACGAGTCCGGATGATTGCGGATCTTATCTCCCAGTTTATTGCGGGCGGCTGCATAATCGTACAACCTGCGGGTATCGCGCTGGGCTACTACTTTAATGAGGCTGTCTGCAAAATATACATTGGGGTTGTCACGAAGTGTTGGCAGGATCTCATTGGGATGGAGCGCTACAAACTTCCGGATCAGGGTAACCCTGGAACCGTTCATACCCGGGTTCTCTTTCAGATAAGGCTCGAAGCAGTCCACGAGGATCTTTCCCACGCCATAATCCACTTCATCCACTACCGGTTTGATGCTTTCCTGTTTCATATCCAGTCGAAGGCATTCATCGAAAGCCTTCACCAGGGTGGGACCGAGATTAGGGCCGAAGTCCTTGCGGTTCAGTCTGTCAGTATATCCTTTCACCATGTATTCAATGGTGCGGAGGTATTTGATCTTGTCGTTTCCGTTGAGGGTGGAGTCCAGTTCAATGCCCTGCTGGATCTCGTCGAGCTGCCGGATCATGGCATCCTGGATCTGCAATTTGGTGGTGGTATCAACGCCATTAGCGGCATGGATGAACTGCTTTTCAAGTTTTTGCTGTGCTTTATCGATATTGTCGTGCCAGATGGCGCGCTCCCGGGCAATCTTAAAACTGGAAGCTACCTGCCCCTGGCTGTAACCAGCCATGCAGAACAGGATCAGTATGCTGAAGATAGGTATTGATAGTTTCATACGGTTAGACACTCCGTTGATACCCTGCAAAAATACGACCAATTGGCCGTATGGCCCGGAAAATCAATTATTCCCGTACCGGATCAGTTAACAATTTCATAATCGTTTAACTACTTGTGGCTTGCAGTGGTAAATTAACTTTGCGTAAATTAATTGTTAACATGGACTCTAAAGGAAAGAAGATCTTAATCGCTGATGATGAACCTGATATCCTTGAGATCATTCAATACAATCTGAGTCGCGAAGGGTATGACGTGATCACCGCCAAAGATGGTGATGACGCCCTGACCAAGGCTAAAGCAAGCCAACCCCAGCTGATTGTACTGGACATCATGATGCCGAAGAAGAATGGAGTGGAAGTATGCGAGATCCTGCGTGCCCAGCCCGCTTTCAAAGACACCCTGATCATTTTTCTCACTGCCCTGAATGATGAAAGCTCTCATATCAAAGGCCTGGAAACCGGCGCCGATGATTATGTAAGCAAACCTATCAGCCCCAAAGTACTGGTAAGCCGCGTTAACGCCCTCTTCAGAAGGGTTAACAAAGAACCGGAAGACAAGGTGATCCGCATCGATAACCTGGAGATCGACCCGGTGAAATTTGAAGTGAAAGTGGATGGCAACTCCATCGTACTGGCTAAAAAAGAATTTGAATTACTGTATCTCCTGGCCTCCCGCCCCGGCAGGGTATTTCTCCGGAACGAGATCCTCAACCATGTATGGGGTAATGATGTGATTGTGGGAGACCGCACCATCGATGTCCATATCCGGAAGGTTCGCCAGAAACTGGGGGTGGACTGCATCACTACAGTAAAAGGTGTAGGTTATAAGTTTGATCTGTAATATTGTGGTATGTTTTCCACGAAAAACCTGTCTCCCCGGCAATTAGCCGCATTCACTGCCGGCATCCTATCGGTACCTGTAGCTATCGGCATAGCATGGCTCACCATGAACTGGAAGATCGGACTGATCTCCCTCGGAGTGGTATTTGCCGGCAGCTACTCACTGATCATCCTGACACTTGAAAAATTCATTTACCGGAAGATCAAACTGATCTATAAACTCATCTACCAGACCAAGGCCACTAAAAAGGAAGAAGTGTATTTCAAATACATCCTTCCCCAGAAAAGTATCGATGAGGTAAGGGAAGACGTGGAAGCCTGGGGCGAACGCCGCAACCGTGAGATCGAATCGCTCCGCAAGAACGAAGCATTCCGCAAGGAATTCCTCCAGAACCTCTCCCACGAATTCAAGACTCCCATCTTTGCCATCCAGAGTTTTGTGGAAACCCTGCTCGACGGGGCCGCCGAAGATGAAAAGATCCGGACAAAATTCCTGCAGAATACTTCCAAGAACGTAGACCGCCTGGTTAACCTGGTGAACGACCTGGATGAGATCTCCCGCCTGGAAAGCGGCGAACAGCGCCTTTACAAGCAGAACTTCGTTATACAGGACCTGATCCGCGAAACCTACGAAGCCCTCTCCATCAAAACACAGGCAAAAATGATCAAGGCCTCCATCAAAAAAGGATGCGAAGCGCCGATCACTGTTTTTGCCGATAAGGAAAAGATCAAACAGGTACTCACCAACCTGGTGGAAAATGCATGCAAGTACGGAAAGAATGGAGGTACCATCGTGGCCAGTATTTACAAGACTGACGACTCACATGTGCTGATCGAGATCGGAGACGATGGCATCGGCATCGAAGGAGAACATCTTGACCGCATCTTTGAGCGGTTTTACAGAACAGATACCGCCCGCAGCAGAGACAAGGGCGGTACCGGCCTGGGATTGGCCATCTGTAAACATATTATAGAAGCACATGGACAAAGTATCCATGTGCGTAGTACTCCTGACGTGGGAACCACTATCGGTTTTACCCTCGAATCAAAAAGAGAAGTGTGATCAGTGTGTGCCCGGTAACTCGCCGGAGGCGACGGAATAAAAGTCACTCGCGGGGACGCGAGCGACTGCCAGCCCCTGATATCATTTAGGCTTTCTCCTGGAGCGCATCGCTTCCAGCGTAGTGCGTTGCTTCTTTACCTCAACATCCTGAGAAGCCCTGTCTGTACGGTTTGTATTCATTTTCTGCTCCAGGGCCCTGATCTTTTCAACATAAGAAACGGAATCTTCCACCAGTGACTGGAACTTCTTTTCAGCCTTGATCACAAGCGCTTCCTGCTCCTTTATCTGTACTTCCAGGTGATGCGCTTCCATTTTGGGCACCATGCCATTCAGGAAGGATTTTGCTTCTTCGATCTTATGATAATCGGTGGCGGAACGCAGTCCGATATTTTCACTGGGCTTGCCGATCAGCAGATATACATTGGTGATATCTTTTTCCTTGCGGCTCTTACGCTCTACTTTAAAATGCAGATCATTCAGGTCGGTATCATTATCATGCAGCCTTACATTGCGATAAATAACAAAGCCTTTCGACTTATCACCTTTTACGCCTCTGGCGGCCATGGCATCGCTGAGCATATCACTCACTTCATCTTCCGGATAAGGAAGCTCGATCACGGCTGCTGCTTTGTTTCCATTGGAATGTTCTACTTTTCCTTCATTGGCTGTCTGTGCAAAACTCTGTGCAGTAAAAAGGAAGGATGCAGCCATCAGGCTGAACAAGGGAGTTCTTCTGTTCATATTAATCTACTTGGTTTAGCAGGTTAAAAATACAATATCGCGTGACAATATTAATTTAATGTGTCGTATGTTACCCAAGAATATAACAGTGTAACCCTTAATTTTACTGCGAAATTCTAAATAATCTCTCTTGAGCATTAAGAAATTAGCCGGTCAAACCCTCTGGTATGGCGTTCCCAGAATATTCAGCAGGTTCCTCAGCTTTGGCATCAGCCTGCTGGGATTTCAGCTGTTTGACCCCAATGGTTCTTATGCTTTCACACAGATCTATGCCGTAATTCCCTTCCTTAACATCTTATTTACATACGGCCTGGAAACGAGTTATTTCAGATTCGCGCAGGATCATGACCGTCAGAAACTCTTCAATACCCTCAACGTATCCGTTATAATAAGTACCATCCTGTTCACGGCGCTGCTCTATCTGTTCGAGAAACCGATCACCGGATTTATCGGCATGGACAGGCACCCCGAATTTGTGACCTGGATGATCTGGATCGTTTTCTTTGATACGCTGTACACTATACCCATGGCACGATTGAGACAGGAAGAGCGCCCCAGGAAATATGCGTTCATCAATATGTTCGCCGTGGTCCTTAACGTGGCGATCGTGCTGTTCTTCTTCTACGTGGCCAAACCTGCGCGCGAAGCGGATCCGTATACTTTCCTGGGACAGCTGTACAGGCCTGAGATCGGCATCGGCTATTTTATCATCGCCAATGTGGTGTCAAGCGCCGTATGTCTGTTACTGTTATACAAGGAGTTCACTGCCTTCAGATTTGAGTTTGATAAGAAACTCTGGAAAGACGTGATGAAGTACAGTTACCCGCTCATCATTGTGGGACTGGGGGGTATGATCAACGAAATGCTGAGCCGCCTGGTATACCAGAAAGTATCCACAGCATCCGTTACACAACGGGAATTTGAGCTTGGTGTTTTTGGAGCGAATTACAAGCTGGCTGTACTGATCACCATTTTCATCCAGATCTTCCGGATGGCGGCAGAGCCTTTCTTCTTCAACCAGAGCCGGCATGAAGGCGCGCAGCGTATGTACGCCCGGGTAATGAAATTCTTTGTGATCGCCTGCTGCTTCATGTTCCTCATCATCTCTCTGTTCCTGGAAACCTGGAAAGGACTGATCGCCTCCAAACACCCCGAATATGCACAGGGTATTCATATCGTTCCTATCCTGAGCATGGGCAGCATCTTCCTGGGTATTTATTATAATCTATCGGTCTGGTACAAATTGACCAACCGGAATATGACCGGCGCCTATATCACCATTGCCGGGGCTGTGATCACCATCGTGCTCAATATCTGGTGGATCCCGGAATACAAATACACGGGGGCGGCCTGGGCTACCTTCACCTGTTATGCCTTTATGATGATCATCAGCTATGTGCTCGGGCAGAAACATTACAAGATCCCTTACCCCAAAAAGAAGCTGATCGCCTACCTGGTGATTGTAACGTTGATGTATATCCTTCATGAGGCCATTGCCAGGAGCCTGGATCACAACGCTTCTTATTACAAAATAATCTACTATGGAACCAGCCTGCTCTTCTTCGGGCTGTTCACCCTGCTGATCATGAAAGTGGAAAGGAAAGAATTGCGGCGGATGCCCTACATCGGAAAATTTTTCGGCAAAGCATCAGCCTGATAGCTGTTTTTACCGTACAAAAGGATTATGCCCCTTTTCATACCCAATGGTGGTTTCCGGACCATGGCCGTTGTAAACGATGGTCTGATCAGGCAATATGTACAACCGGGTTCTGATGCTCTCAGCCAGTTGGTTGAAATTCCCGCCGGGCAGGTCGGTACGGCCGATACTGTCGCGGAACAGCACATCCCCGCTTAGTACAAAGTGCTGGGCAGCGCAGTAGAATGAGATATGGCCCGGAGAATGGCCGGGTGTAAAGAGCACCGTTAACTCATCCATACCCAACCGTATGGTATCATATTCGCGTAAAAAGATGAAGTCTCCGGTGTAAGGCTCAAACGACAAATCAAAGCGGTCAGCCGAGATGGGTGCGTAATCGAAGACCTGCCTCTCCATCTCGTGCAGGTGCGGTTTCAGCCCCCAGGTGGTATACACAAACTGATCTCCGAACACATGATCGAAATGACCATGGGTATTTAACAAATATTTAGCCCGGAGACCATTCTGATCAATGAATTCTTTCAATTGATTGCGTTCATTCTCATAATAGCAACCGGGATCTACGATCAGACATTCCGATTGCTCGTTATATACAACATACGTATTTTCCTGAAGCGGATTGAATGGGAGCTTTTTTACTGTAAGCATGGTCCACGCGGTTTTGCGCAAATTGTATTTTTTTTCGGTAATACGGATTGTTTTAACTTTAAAAGATTAATGAGAGGCTATGGAATTTCAACAGATTAAGCCAATGAGAAAAGTATTTTTCGTATTCCTTGCAACATTGCTGATTTATGGTGATCTGACCGCACAGGTCAATACTGTTGAGTATGGAAAGAACCGCGTTCAATTCAGGAAATTCAAATGGCAGTATTATCAGTCTACCAACTTCAATACATACTTCTACGAGAACGGTAAATCCATTGCCAACTTTGTAGCACAGGTAGCCGAAGAAGAACTTCCAGCCATGGAGCAATTTGTTGAATATGGCCTTCAACGCCGCGCCAATATTGCCGTCTACAATACATTCGATGAACTGCAGCAGTCAAATATCGGACTGAACCTCGACTGGCAGACCACCGGCGGACTCACCAAACTGGTGAACAACAAGATGATCGTGTATTTCGATGGCAATCATGAAAACCTCCGCAAACAGATCCGCCAGGGCATCGCACGCACTCTGGTTGACAACCTCCTCTTTGGTGACGACCTCGGGGAATTTGCCGCCAACCAGGCCCTGCTCGACCTTCCCAAATGGCTGGTAGACGGGTATGTGGAATATGCAGGAGAGAACTGGAGCACCAACCTGGACAATGAGCTCAAGCTGGCCCTGCTCTCCGGAGACTACAAGAATTTTTACCAGTTCGCATTCGAAAAGCCCATGCTGGCCGGACATGCCTTCTGGAACTATATAGCGGAAACCTACAAGAAAGAGAATGTTACCTACTTCCTCTACCTGGCCCGCGTTTACCGCAACCTCAATACCGCCTCCTCCAGGATTGCCAAGAAGAAATTCAAGGATGTACTGAAAGACTTCATGGACAAGACCACCGAAAAATATTATGCTGATCTCAAAGGTCGCCGGGATGCCCCCAAAGGCGCCGCCACCGTAGTGGAAGAAGTGAAGCATAACCGTGATTACTTCCGCTTTACCGCCAACCCCGCCCCGCGCAGCATGACCTATGCCGTGGTGGAATACGTGAAAGGCCAGCACCAGGTGGTACTCTGGACCAATATGGTTGACCGCAAAGTGCTCCTGAAAAGCGGCGTTAAAAGCAATGAGAACGAAGTGAACCCTAACTACCCCCTCCTCGCCTGGAACGGTAAAGGCACCAAACTCGGCTGCGTTTACTGGCGCGAAGGGAAAGTGCACCTCTTCGTGTACGATATGGTGGTCAGGTTCAAAAGAATAAAACAGGAAGTAACCCCGTTTGAACAGATCCTTGACATGAAGTACGGCCTGGACGACAATACCCTCCTGCTCAGCGCTGTGAGGAACGGCCAGACCGATATCTACATTTACAAAATTGACAGCGACAGCTATGAGCAGGTGACCAATGACGTGTATTCCGATCTTGATCCTTCATTTGTTGCCTTCCCCAGCAAAACCGGTATCATTTTCTCTTCCAACAGACCAGGCGGCAGCATTGACCTGAAACACGATGACACAACGGTTCCTGTCAACCGCTACAATATCTTCCTTGCAGACAACTGGAACAAAAGCGAATTCAGGCAGATCAGCCAGCTCACCAATATGCAGTATGGCGATGCCCGCTTTCCCATGCAATACAATACTTCCCACTTCACCTTCGTGAGTGACCAGACCGGTATCGCCAACCGCTTTGCCGGTTTCTTCCATACACAGCGCGCAGGCGTGGACACCGTTTTCATTGTGGGCGATGAGATCCTCCGTAACCCGAATCCGTATGATCTGGATTCAACCCTCAAAGCATGGGGCAAGAACGAACCGGACAGCATGTTCTCCTTCTCCATGACAAAGGACTCCTCCTACGTTTTCCCGATCACCAACTACGCCAGCAACCTGCTGGAGACCAAGATCGCGGGAGACAAAGGCATGATCAGCGAAACCAGGCAGCAGGGTAACCTGAAATTCCTTTACAGGCTCCGTATCGACGAAACAGCGCTGAAACGGAGGAACGTTAACCCCAAACCAACGGAATACCGTAAACGAATCCTGCAGGGAGATATCACCAAATCCTCAGCAGGCCAGGCTATACAACTGAAAACACCCGGCGTGCGCGATACCACCGGCAAGAACGACGCCTTTGAAACCGGCTTCGAGAAAGAGCCACCAGTGAATCCGCCTGCTACCGAGGAAAAGACCAGGATCATCAGCGCCCAGGACAGTGCCGTGGCAGCCGAACGCATCGCCAGCATCTTTGAAACGCCCGGCGAAGAAGTGACCGGCAAAGAGCCCATCCTGCGCAAGGCCAAGCTCTTCGATTACAAACTCAAATTCTCCGTAGACAATTTCTCAGGAGGTTTCAATAACGATGTACTGATCAGCCGTTACCAGATCTATACCGGCTCATTGCCCGTATCCCTGCAGAACGGCAGCTCCTTCAACGGAATGATCAAAGCTTCCATCTTTGACCTGTTTGAAGATATCCGCTTCACCGGTGCATTCCGCTTACCCCTGATCGGTGGCCTCGGCTCCGGCGGTGGTGCATCCATCGGTACAGGCGGCGCAGGCCTCTTTATTCCCGTAAACCAGAGCCTCTTCGATGGCGGCAGCGAATGGTTCGCCCGTATCGATTACCTGAAACACAGGCTGGATTACTCTTTACTGTACTATCGCAAAACCGAACTGGGTGTGGTACCCTTCGTAAATGGAAACTTCCTCAATGCGGAAGCCAAAACCTTCACCAACCTCTACCAGGCGGTGATCAAATATCCGTTCGACAGGGTGCGCAGCCTCCGCCTCTCTGCAGGTATCCGTACTGACAAAGTGCTGTTGCGCAGCAACTGGCAGGACCTGACCACACTGGACTCTCCTGAAGTGAGCAGCCAGACATATGCTGTATCTAGGCTGGAATGGGTGCACGACAATACCATTCAAAAAGCGATGAACATCCTGAATGGCTTGCGTTATAAGATCTATGCAGATGTAAATGCACAGGTGAACAAGCCTGATCAGAAAGCCACCAATACGGAGAAGACCGGCAGGATCATGACCAATATCGGTTTCGACGCCAGGTATTATTTCCCCATCTACAGGAACTTTATCTGGGCCGTTCGTGGTGCAGGTGATATGAGCTTCGGAGATAAGAAGGTGATTTATTATCTAGGTGGCTCTGACGGATGGTTATTCCCTAAATATTATGGCGTACCTACTCCTCAGGATCCAACTTATGCTTATCAATCGCTGGCAGTGAACCTCCGTGGTTTCAAACAGAATATCGCCAACGGTAACAATGCCCTTGTGATCAACAGTGAGCTCCGCTTCCCGGTATTTGCCACTTTGATCAACAGGCCCATCAACAATGCCTTCGTACGTAACTTCCAGGTGATCCAGTTCTTTGACCTGGGTACTGCGTGGAATGGTGAATACAATAAACTTTCAAGACCAAGCATCACCTATGCTTCTGATATCAATCAACCGAACCCGGTTTATGTGAAGAGTAAGGCCGGTGGTATCGGACCCTTTGCCGGCACTTACGGATTCGGTGTCCGCAGCATGCTGCTGGGATATTTCCTTCGCCTGGATGCAGGATGGGAAATGGGCCGCGTGTTTGCAGGCAAGCCCATGTTACACTTTGCACTGGGCGTAGACTTCTAAGACCTACTCGCCCTTCCAGCGCCAGTCACCAGCAATCTGCAAAGCTTCTTTGAGCTTGCTGTCGATCATGAACTGCCTGGTAGCGGCATCATCCATACGTTTCGCAGGCAGCTCCGCTGCATTTGCAATCGCATACAACATCATTGTGCTGAATCTCACCTGATCAACCATCCACTGGCGGTTGATCAGGCTGATATCATCACAATCCGCATGATAACAGCGATACACATCCTGTGGCATATTGGTCACTGAAGTGGCTGTAGGGATACCCTGCAGCATGAATGGCTGGTGATCACTGTGCAGCCAGGCAGTACCGGCACTGGTCTTATTGGAGAAAACGGTATCTACCGCCCGGATCGCATCTCCTGTTGATTTGAAAAATGCTTCAGCTTCCGTTCTTCCGCCGGCCGTAAATCCAATGGCCGCAGCCGACATATCGAAATTGAACACATATTTTACCTGGTCCAGTGTTTTGTTCTTCAGCGCCTGCTTCACATAAGCACGTGAGCCAAGCAGTCCCTGTTCTTCTCCCATAAACAGTACAAACTCGATGGTGCGCTCAGTCTGCAGGTTCAGCTTTTTGAAAGTACGCGCCATATCAACAATCGCAAATGAACCGAGTCCGTTATCTGTAGCACCTGTTGCCAGATCCCAGCTATCCAGGTGACCACATACAATGATCTTTTCATCGGGATATTTTGTCCCAGGAAGCGTGGCCACCACATTGCGCGCCTTGATAGGGCCACTATGATTGTCCATACTGATCTTTGCATGATATTTCTTTTCTTTCAGCAAATCCCGCAGCCTTAATCCATCCTCATTGGTGATACAAACCGCCGGAACAGGATTGAGCTTACCGGTTACCGAAGCAGTGCCCGTAAGCAGCACACCATTCTTTACACCATTGAACAACATGATCCCTTTTGCGCCATATTTGATAGCCAGTGCTGTTTTCTCTGAGCGATGCAGGTTCTGCGCTCCGGGTTTACTGCCTGCACTCAGCCAGAGCGACGCCAGTACGATCTTGCCTTTCGCCTTACCGGGATCGGCGAGATAATCCTCTTCCAGGCCACTGCCCATATCCACTATTTCAGCAGTTTCGTTTACACGTACAGGTGAATGCGCCAGGGTAACTGCCTTCAATTCTTCCAGCCTGTTGCCGGCGGGGTCCAACAGATCGAGATGAACATGCCCCCTGCTCCAGCTCTCCACTTCAAAAGGCTGAAACTTTACATTGTCATAACCGTAGGATTTCAGCAGATCGAATACGAACTGTTCCGCCTTCTTACCATTGGCTGAACCGGTTAAACGGTGTCCGATGGCAGTGGTGGATTCCTTCAGGGTTTCAAAAGCTTTTGAATTGGACAATACCTCTGCATTGATAGCATTGAAAACAGGTTGTGAACCATCCTGTGCCATCATGCCTGTTATGCTCCCTGTGAGCAAAGTGAACAGCAATACGTGTTTTTTCATGAGTCAACATTAATTGAATAAATGATTCAATGCGATGTTGAAAGATAAGCCAAATATTGTTTCACGTAATTGTCTGCATAGTTCCAGCTGAGCCATGAATACATAGCCTGTTTTTGTACAAATTGTTTCTCTTTGTTTTTCAGTTGCTGCACATAGAGCTCATCACTTCCGGGAGCATAAAAAGTATATTGCTTCAGTTTTTCAGCATCCCGCAAACTGTACTGCTTCAAGGCATCCAGGTTTTTCTCCATCAGCGGAATGGTTTTATCGGAAAGCGAAAGCAGGAAAGGAACATCCAGTGTTACTTTGTCTCTGCGGCTCAGGTTGTATCCTGCAATCAGCTCATCCCAGTGGACCGCTGAAGCCAGCACCAGCACTATGATGGAGGCCACTGCATTCACCCGCAGCAAATAATAAATGGATTTCCTTTTGTTCACTTTCACCACTACCGAAATAAGGCCTGTCAAAACCATCAGCAGGAAAAACAGCACGCCGATCCTTTTATAAGCAAGCCCATAACTTTGAATATAGTACAGGTCGCGCATGAAAACAGATGCCACCAGGAATGTGTTCTGGATGATCCAGGCATAGGCTCCCACCTTCAGCCATTTGTTCCTTTTGTAAAAATTAAGGTTGCCTTTGAAGAAGAACAACACTACCAGCATGGCCATAATAATTGAGAAGATGAGCACCCATGTCCCTTCGTGTACCATCTCATGAACAGGCATATCCTTCACCGGTGCATAGTTCAACCATATGGCATCCAGGTCAATGATATTCACTATCAGTAAGAGCACATTGAGCAAACCAAGACTGATCAGTCCGATAGTATTCTCATTCTTCAAGGCCATCATACCTGTAACCATTTTTCCCATCAGGGTCTGCGCGAGGTTGTACATAGGGTTATGGCTTCTGACAGCCCAGCTTATGCGCTTTCTTTCCACTTCATCCACCTGAGTTTCTTCTTTCTTTGAGAAATAAACAGAAGCTGTTTTCATCAGCAGCGCGGTACAGATGAGCAGGCCTGGAACCATCATCATCAATCGCCGGCCCCACTGAAAATGCTCAAAGAAAGCACCGATATTATTCAGCATCTTTTCTGTAAACTGGCTCAACGCATTATTGCCCAGGGAGTAGATCACATAAAAGAATATGAGAAGTGCAATGGGCAGGATGGCGAATCTGATGACCCTGCTCCATTTACCGCGTGGCTTTTTCTCTCCGCGGTTCACATGCCGGGCCAGGAAAACATAGGGGCTCAAAACGATATTGGTAATTCCTGAAGCACCGGCAAACCAGGGGCTTCTGTGCAGGTAAAGGCCATAAGAGACCGTTAGTACCAGCGTAACAACACAGGCGATGGCGCTCAGTGTTGTATTGTGCAGCACCAGCATGGCCAGGCTGGTGAGATGGCCAAGTGCAAACCATCTCACCGCAGCATTCTGCCTGGCTTCGGCATATAGTAAGAATAGTGCTGCCAGAATAAAGAGATCGAACAATACAAGGTTCACAGCCATTTTCTCTCCGAGAAACAAAAGGCTGAACAGGATACCGCCGGTATAGATCCAGCGCAGGGGAAAGGAATTATTTTGCATAAAAAGAAGATTGAAAATTACTGCCGGACCGGATTGGCCGGCAGTGTTCTTTTGTGGTTCAGGGTACTCACATGCCCTTAAGGATACTGTTGAATGGTTGTTGGTTCAGCACTTTGGTTACAGCCTGCTTCAGTTCTGATTCAGAAGAGGCCGTGATATTGATCAGTGAATAAGGAAGATGCCCTTTGAATGCGTCCCATCTCCATACGAACTGGTTGACGGTCCTGCTGCTGCCGTTATCATACCACCAGGCAGTATGAAGCTGTTGCTTACCATCGGTGAGCAGGGCCGTGTACAATGTGGTTCCTGCCACCTGCTGCTGCTCTATCTGGCGGAATGAAAAGCCACTGCCACGCCAGCAGATCATGGGGTGATGATCTCCGCTGTAGAAACCCGGGATCTGCTTGATGTAAACCAATGTGGAAGAATCCTGCAGTTTAACAATGGAAGCATCTATGCGCGTGGACTGGAAACCAGCTACGGCTGGTACGGGCGACTGATCATTATGAAGGGCTGCTTTTTCTTTTTTGATCAGCGTGGCCGCAACGGATACTGATACCAGCAACAGGGCTTGCACTGCTAACATGCCCCATCCGGTAAGCCGCGCTGAAACCTGCACCGGCGGCATCTTTGACAGGTCTGTGCCAAATCTTTTGATCAGCCAGCCAGACAGCCACATCGCCGGCAACATTACATACAGGAAAAGGCAGGCGATCCCGATCCAGCCATGTGCCGGATGATCAGGCAGGATATTGAACAGCACCAGGCAGACCATCCGTACTGAATTGGAAAAAATATTGAGCGCCACCATACAGATCATTACGGGAATGATCCATCTGGCTGAGATAATTTTTTTATAACGCTGTTGATTAACCGCCATCATCATTACGCCGGTGATCAGGGAAGTCACCAGCATATTCAATCCCATACAGGCCGGATCAACGGCAAACTCATTGTTCTGGTAAAGGATCATATTTCCGCGCACGGTAACCTCCATACCCATCAGTTCCATGCCCTGTCCCACCATTTGCGTCAGATGCAGACGGATGGGAAAACTGAATACGTCTGCGGCATATTGCACCAGCGGAGACATCAACACTGCCAGGATCAATGGCAACAGGTTGATGCGACCAATCCCTGCTTCCGTTACAAAGAGAAGGGCAAACACGATGGAGAAATAGAGCAGGGTATTGGCAGGCACATAGCACGATAATACCGCGGCGCCCATCGCCAGGATACCGTACCTGTAGTTAAGTCCGTTCTTTCCGGTGATGCGTGTCACCAATGGAAGGGCCAGCAGGCCAAGGACCACATTGGCCGATTGCCACCCGATATAATCATGAAGGGAGAAGAACATCACACCTGCATAACCGGCAAAGGCCACCCACACCCAGATAGGTAATTGCGCAGCAGCGGCCAGCATCCGCTGCGGATAACTCAGCTCCATTTTCTTTTCCATACAGCCTGGTATTTAAGGGTGATCAGGATCAGTATTGCCAGGATGATAAGCGCCCATTCATGCGGTTCAGGCACGGCACCTTTGCTGGCTATGGCAGCGTTATGCAGACTGTTTTCAGATGCCTTGATATCGAAGCGGTCATAGTCAGCTTTTGATTCCAGTACAACAAGGCTGGATACCGGAGTTACCACATGTGCTTCCGCAGCCTGCGCCACCAGTGAATCCGCGGGCGATTCTCCGTTCAGCAATCCGGA
>NZ_JBQCGW010000084.1:0-20581 GCF_051955275.1 Pseudobacter sp.
GTTTTTCATAGGATATTGGATTATAAAAGAGGGTTGGATTTCTATCCTGACCCTTTTTTTACTTTTATACCATGCAGAGACCGGTATTAGTGATCAAGCTGGGTACAGCAGTGATCACAGACAGTAAGGGCGTGATCAGTCAGGCCATCATCAGGAAAGTGGCCGCAGAGATTGCCTCACTCGCAAAACGCTATCGCATCGTTCTGGTGAGCAGCGGCGCGGTGGGCAGCGGCAAATCTTTTATCAAACAATACAAGGGAACCCTCACAGAGCGCAAAGCCGCTGCTGCCATCGGAAATCCCATCCTCATCAGATTATATCAGAAACATTTTTCCGCTTACGATATCCCCGTGGCGCAGGCATTATGTGAGCGCGTGCATTTCAGCAGGCGACCGCAGTTCCTGCAACTCAAAGAAACCTTCGATGCATTCTGGGAGAACAATATCATTCCCATTGTGAATGAAAATGATCTCATCAGCAATGTGGAGCTCAAGTTCTCGGACAATGATGAACTGGCAACCCTCATGGCCATTGGCTTTGATGCGGAAGCACTGATCATCTGTACTTCCGTGGGAGGTTTCATGAACGATAAAAAAGAGATCATTCCGCTGGTTGAAAATGTAGACAGGAATATTCTCGGCTTTGTAACAACAGACAAGAGCAGTCTTGGCCTCGGTGGCATGACTTCCAAACTCACCTTCACCAGGCTGGCCAATTCACTGGGCATCAAAGTGATCATCACCGGGCTGAAAGGCAATACACCATTCGCTTCGGCCCTCGCCGGCCAGCAGGGAAGTACCTTCCTGCCGCAGGACAGTAACCTCAAGGCCCGCCAGAAATGGCTGGCCAGCGGCTCTATCACTCTCGGCAGTATTTCGGTTGACAAAGGCGCCGCCAAAGCATTGCAGCAACGCCGCAGCCTGCTGACCGTGGGTATTACACAGGTGCAGGGCAAGTTCACACAGGGCGAAGTAGTGCAGCTGATGGACGAGGAAGGCATCATCCTGGGGGTAGCCAAAGTGAAGCTGGGAGCGGCTGCTATCAAAGAGAACCTGAAAGCGAAGAACGTAGTGGCGGCGCATGCCGATGATATTGTCGTATTTTAGTAGAGCCATTGAATCAACAATCATGAAGTCCATCACACCCCTGATAATAAAAACGAGTGTAGCTTCTGTTAGCCTGAAATCGGTGAGCGAAAAGCCACTCAAAGCCGCGCTCAATGCGCTGGCAAAAGCACTGGAAGCCAACAGCACACTGCTGATCCGGGCCAATAAGAAAGACCTGGCCAAACAGGCCCCGGATAATCCGCGTAACGACAGGCTGCTGCTGAATGAGCAGCGTATCAAAAACATTGCGGCCAGCATCCGCAACATCAGCAAACTTCCTGATCCTTCGGGTAAGCTGCTGGAATCACGCATATTGAAGAACGGTCTGTTGCTGGAAAAAATTACGGTCCCGCTTGGTGTAGTGGGGGCAATCTATGAATCACGCCCCAATGTGACCTTTGATATTGCAGCACTCTGTCTCAGAAGCCGCAATGGCTGTGTACTCAAAGGCAGCAGCGAAGCTGATAATACCAATAAGGCCGCTGTTTCGCTGATCAAAAAAACACTGAAAGAACATGATATTGATCCGGATTGCGTGACCCTGCTGCCCGCCGAAAGGGAAGTGGTGCAGGAGCTCTTCACCGCCACACGTTATGTGGATGTGCTGATCCCCCGTGGTTCCGATTCGCTGATCCAATACGTTCGCAACAACAGCCAGGTGCCTGTGATAGAAACGGGAGCCGGAGTTTGTCATGTGTATGTAGAGAAAGATGCGGCGCTCAAAAAAGCATTGGACATAGTGGTGAATGCGAAAGTCTCCCGTCCTTCTGTCTGCAATGCAGCCGATACCATCCTGGTGGATGCTGCTGTGGCCCCGGAGTTTCTGAAGAAATTACAGCCCAGGCTGGCTGAGCACGGTGTTGAGGTCTTTGCAGACCCCAAAGCGTTCAAACTGCTGAAAGGGTATCCTTTATTGCAATTGGCTACAGAAGCGGATTTCGGAAGAGAGTTCCTCAGCCTGAAATGCGCAGTGAAGGTGGTGAAGGATATCAATGAAGCGCTGGTACATATCCGTGAGCATAGTACCAGGCATTCTGAAGCGATCGTGTCGGAGAATAAAAAGAACTGCGAACGGTTCCTGCGTGAAGTGGATGCAGCGGCGGTGTATACCAATGCAAGTACGCGTTTTACAGATGGGGAAGAGTTTGGTTTGGGAGCGGAGATCGGGATTTCAACACAGAAGCTGCATGCGCGTGGGCCTTTTGCACTGGAGAAGCTGGTAACTGAGAAATGGCTGATCCGTGGAAACGGCCAGATAAGATAACAGAGGGTGCGCCCAGTCGCTCGCGTCCCCGCGAGTGACTTCTATTTGCTCGCATCCGGCGAGCACCGAGTCGCCGGAGGCGACGGCATATCCGTCACCCGCGGCGACGCGAGCGGCTGCCCCCGGGTAATGGCGATATCCCTTATTAGTCAGCCGCACTGCGAAATAGTATTTTACTGATTGATAAACTTCGGATTGATCAGGTTCTCTATTGAATAGATCTGGTCCCATTTCTTCTGCGTGATCAGTTTTCTTTCCTTCACTACTATATCGTGAATGGATTTACCTGTTGTCAGCGCTTCCTTCGCAATATCGGCAGATTGCTCGTAACCCAGGATCGGGTTGAGTTGTGTAACGATACCAATGCTGTTCATTACCATATCCTTTGTCCGTTCTTTATTGGCGGTGATACCATCCACACATTTCTCGCGCAGCATATCACAGGCCCTGGTCATGTATTCAAAAGAAGTGAAGAGCGCAAAGGCAAGCACGGGCTCCATCACATTGAGTTGTAATTGTCCGGCTTCCGCGGCCATGGTAACAGTGAGGTCTGCACCGATCACATAGAAGCAGGTCTGGTTCACTGCTTCAGGGATCACGGGGTTTACTTTTCCGGGCATGATGCTGGAGCCTGGTTGCATCGGAGGCAGGTTGATCTCCTGGAAGCCGCAGCGGGGGCCGCTGCTGAGCAGGCGGAGATCGTTGCAGATCTTGCTGAGCTTAACGGCGCAGCGTTTCATGGTGCCGCTGAGTTGTACATAAGCGCCGGCATCATAAGTGGCTTCAATGAGATCGGCGGCCAGTGTTACCGGAACCTTGCTGAACCTGGCAAGGTGCTTCACACATTTTTCAGCATATCCTTTGGGCGCATTCACACCTGTTCCGATAGCAGTAGCGCCCATATTCACTTCCGTGATCAGTTGCTGCACTTCGCGGAGGCGCAGCACATCTTCACCGAGCGTGGTGGCAAAGGCATTGAACTCCTGGCCGAGTGTCATAGGTACAGCGTCCTGCAATTGAGTGCGGCCCATCTTCAGCACATCCTTGAATGATTTACCTTTTTTATAGAATGATTTCTGGAGTTTCTCCAACGCCACGATAAAATCATTGATGATGAAGAAGAGCGCAATGCGGAAGGCGGTAGGGTAGGCATCGTTGGTGGATTGCGAGCAGTTCACATGATTGTTGGGATGGAGGTATTCATACTGTCCTTTTGCATAACCCATATATTCCAGCCCGATATTGGCAATCACCTCATTGGCATTCATATTGGTGGAAGTACCGGCTCCGCCCTGGATCAGGTCGCTGATGAACTGATCATCATACTTTCCGGCAATGAGCTCATCACAGGCAAAGCTGATGGCTTCCACAATCTTTTTGTCCAGCACGCCACAATCCTTATTAGCCATGGCTGCCGCCTTCTTCACAAAACCGAATGCCTTGATGAAAAGTGGCTCTTTGCTTAGGGGAATGCCGGTGATATCGAAATTCTCTTTAGCTCTTAAGGTTTGTACGCCATAATATGCATTGATGGGTACCTCCTTTTCTCCTAAGAAGTCGTGTTCCTTCCTGAATTTTTTGCTCATGGGTATATGTTTGAAATAATTGTATATGATGAACGTGTATCGCAATCCGGGTCACGGCAAGGGCTCAGGCAAAGGGCTAAATGAATGTTCCGTAAAGTAGCAGCCAATGCAGGTTTGAGGATGTAACCGCTTGACAGACCTGCAACTAAATGTAGCCAATAAATCTGAAATGGCATGGGAGAAGGCACGCCCTTTGCTTTCGCAGTGCCCAGTCGCCCGCGTCCCCGCAAGTGACGTTTATTCCGTCGCCTCCCGGCGACACGGTGCTCGCCGGGAGGCGAGCAAATATAAATCACTCGCGGGGACGCGAGCGACTGGCGGCACCCTGCAGGTTTACCTGGCACACTGTAGGTTGGAACCACAAAAAACTTTCAAACTTTTTTTATAGTTTTTTCTTCGTTCTGATAAAACCTTGTATCTTTAGTCTACTAAATTGGTAGACTATTATTTCAGGTGCCGCTGGCGCACTCAACATATTGAAAGTATTGCTGCTGGCCAGCAATTGTTGTTATGGGTATAATGCCTGCAGTTTCCACTGCGGGCATCTTTTTTTCCGGTAATGCAGTCTGGAGTTTATCGTTTTTCTTCTGATGCTTCTTTCAGTGTGCTCCTTCTGTAAACAAAAACGCCCAGTCTGTATGTGATCCATAACAGGGAGTAGGCGAGAAGCCCTTTCAGGTTTTGTTTTACATCTTCCGGATCATACCGGCCATGGATGCGCTTACGCAGCAGTTTGTTGGAATATTCCTGTGCATATTCAATACCTACACTGAAAAAATAAAGAATGGCAAAAATGAGGATATGTACCGTAAACCTTCCGTTAGTGAAGAGGATATTCAGAAAGGCTGCTGCCAGAAAGTAAAAAACTGCATGAAGTTCTTTATCATGACCCCTGAATACGGAAGGCAGTTTTATCATGAATCCCACAACCGACACAACCAGGCATACGAAAACCAAAAACACTTTTACCCAGTTATTCAGTTTGATTTCCATTGTTGGCGGCTGTTTCAACGAAAATAACAAAGTTTGTGAAACGAAATTACTTTCGCAGTGCCCAGCCGATCGCGTCCCGCGAGTGACGTTTATTCCGTCGCCTCCTGGCTACACGGTGTTCGCCGGAGGCGAACAAATATTCCTCACTCGCCGGAGGCGAGCGAGTGCCCCCCGATAAAGTAAAAGGGCTGACCGTTTGGTCAGCCCTCTTGCGCTTATTATTTGAAGCGGATCAATCTTTCATTCCCTGGATATTGCTATCCACGGTGGCTTCGTTGGCTTTCTGCTCCTGCAGCTTTCTCAGCTTTCTGCCGAGCGCTATCCTGGAGATCAGTACAAACAGCACCGGCACCACAAAGATGGCCAGGGTAGTGGCTGCAAGCATACCGCCGAATACCGTCCAGCCGATGGTTTTACGTGCTTCCGAACCTGCACCTGAAGAGAATGCCAGCGGCAGTACACCCAGGATGAAGGCCAGGGAGGTCATGATGATCGGACGAAGACGGAGCTGTACAGCCTGCAAAGTGGCATGTACGATATCCATTCCCCTGTCAACCCTTTCCTTGGCAAACTCCACGATCAGGATGGCGTTCTTGGCCGAGAGACCGATCAGGGTGATCAGACCGATCTGCGCATACACGTTATTGCTCAGGTTGGGCAGGAAGGTAAGGGTCAGGATCGAACCAAAGGCCCCGATCGGCACCGCAAACAGTACGGAGAACGGAATACTCCAGCTCTCATACAATGCCGCCAGGAAGAGGAACACGAATATGATGGAGATCATGAAGATGATAACCGTGCTGCTGCCGGCTTTTTTCTCCTCACGGCTGAGGCCGGAAAATTCATATCCGTAACCTGCCGGCAATACCTGCGCGGCTACTTCTTCCAGCGCCTTGATGGCTTCACCGGAACTGAATCCAGGCTTGGGCGATCCGTTGATCTCGATGGAACGGTAGATATTGTAATGCGAGATCACCGCCGGTGCTTCAATCACTTTGGTAGTTACCAGCGAGCTCAGCGGCACCATATTGCCCTGGCTGTTGCGCACAAAGTAACTGTTGAGGTTGCTCAGGTTGCTTCTGAAACTGCTGTCTGCCTGCGCCATCACACGGAAGTTCCTTCCGTAGATATTGAAGTCGTTGATATAAGAACTACCCAGCAGGGTACTCATGGTGCTGTACACATCTGCCACAGATACGCCAAGCTTCTTGGCCTTATCACGGTCCACATTCACTTTATAGCTCGGTGTTTTCGTATTGAAGAAGGTATAGGCCAGTCCGATCTCAGGACGTTGATATAACGCACCGAGGAACTTCTTGCTCACCGCTTCAAACTGCTGGATATTATCGGTACTGGTGGTCTGCTGCAATTCAAAAGTAAAACCGGCCGTTTGTCCGAGACCAGGAATGGCCGGCGGCGCAATAGCCAGTACGCGGGCTTCTTTCAGATCAGACATGCCGCCCATGATCTGCCCGATCACACTCTGCACATGGTCTTTCTTGTCTTTCCGCAGGCTCCAGTCCTTCAGTGATACGAACACCGTACCCATGTTTGATTTGTTGGAGAAACTGATCACGTTCAGGCCCGCGATACCACCCACGGCTTTCACCTGCGGCATCTTCAGCAGCCGGGCCATGATCGTATCCAGCATTGCCACGCTTCTTGTTGTGGAAGTGGCTTCCGGCATTTCGTAGGTTACAAAGAACCTTCCTTCATCTTCCGTTGGGATAAAGCCGGAGGGCTTGTTCTTGAAGAGGAAGAAGAGCCCTACGAACAAACATACCAGCATCACCAGTACATAAGGAGTAGCTTTGATCCACTTGCCTACACCACGGGTGTACCTGGTGCTCAAACGGTCGAACCACCTGTTGAAGGAGGCGAAGAACCTTTCCAGGATATTCTTCTTATCGCCTTCTTTTTTACCCGGCTTGAGCAGCAGGATACAGAGAGCAGGCGTGAGTGATAGGGCTACAAAGGCCGACAGCAGCACCGAGACCGCAATGGTGATCGCAAACTGTTGATACAATCGTCCCACAATGCCCGGCACAAATCCTACCGGCACAAATACCGCGGCAAGGATCAGGGCGATGGCAATTACGGGTCCCGAGATATCTTTCATCGCCTGCATGGTTGCCTCCTTCGGCGACAGGTTTTCATGATCGATATAATGCTGCACCGCTTCCACCACCACAATAGCGTCATCCACCACGATACCGATGGCCAGTACAAAACCGAAGAGGGTCAAGGTATTGATGGTGAAGTCGAGTGGTATGAAGAAGATGAAGGTACCGATGATACTCACCGGGATGGCGAGGATCGGGATCAGCGTGGCGCGCCAGTTCTGCAGGAAGATGAATACCACCAGAGTTACCAGCAGCAATGCTTCCACCAGGGTGTGGATCACCTCTTCGATAGATACTTTCACTACGGAAACCGTTTCGAAGGGAGAGATATAATCCACATCTTTCGGGAACGATTTCTTCAGCTCTTCCATAGCCTTGGTGATGCCTTCGTAAGTATCGAGGGCATTGGCGCCGGGAGCCTGGTAGATCAGCATGAAGGCGCCGCGTTTGCCATTCACAAAGGAGTTGAAACCATAGTTGAACTTGGCCAGCTCCACGCGTGCGATATCTTTCAGGTACACCACAGATCCCTGGGCAGGGTTGCTGCGTACAATGATGTCTTCAAAATCCTGCACCCTGTTCAGGCGGCTGTTGGTGAGTACGCTGTACTCGAAGGTCTGGTTGCCGGGCTGCGGGTTGCCGCCAACCGTACCACCGGGTACCTGCAGGTTCTGCTCGGCAAGTGCCGCGCTTACTTCCGCCGGTGTGATCTTGAGGTTGGCCAGCTTATCAGGGTTGAGCCAGATCCGCATGGCAAACTCATCACCAATGCTGGTGATATCACCTACCCCTTTCACACGGAGAAGGGCGTCTTTTACATAGATGTTTGCATAGTTGCCCAGGAAGGTGGCATCGTGTGTGCCATTGGGTGAGAACAGGGTCATCACCATCATGATACTGGGGTTTCGCTTACGCACCACCACACCCAGTCTTTTTACAGCATCGGGAAGGGTGGGCTCGGCCACACTCACACGGTTCTGAACGTCGAGGGCCGCGATATCGATATTGGTGCCGATATCAAAACTTACCGTAACGCTGGACTGGCCTGCGCTGGTACTGTTACTGCTCAAATAGCTCATGCCCGGCGTACCGTTGATCTGTGTTTCGATGCCGGTAGTAACCGTCTGTTCCACTGTTTCTGCGTCGGATCCGGTAAAGTTGGCTGTTACGCTCACGGCCGGGGGCGTGATATCCGGGTACTGCGCCACCGGCAGGGTGGTGAGGGCGATAAGCCCAACCAGCACGATCACTATCGAGATCACGATGGCAGTAATTGGCCGTTTTATAAAAGTATCCGCTATCATTGTTATCTCTTTTTTCCAGGCCGGTGATACAATGTTTCACCGGCTGCGTTTCCAATTGTCGATTCTTTATGGTTTCTTCTGTGCGGTGGTATCGGCCGCTACTTTGATCTGTGAACCTTCACGCAGGTTCTGAACACCCTGCACTACAATCACATCTCCGGGTTTCAGCCCGTTTTTCACAATGATGTTGGCGCCAAGAGGCTGGCCTAACTGAACTTTGGTCTGACTTACTTTATCTCCATTCACAACATACACGAAGAATTCTCCGAGCTGCTCTGTAACGGCTTTGTAGGGGATCACCACTGCATCGCTGCTGCTGCGGTGCACCAGCAAAGTGCCGGTCATACCGGGTTTCAGCATATCCTTTGCATTGGGGAATACCACCCTCACCTTGATAGAGCCCGTTTGGGGATCCACTGCACGGTCAACCAGGTTGATCTTTCCGGCAAAGGGGTAGATATCTTCACCGAACTGCAGTTTGAAAGTGGAGTCGCCGGCCTTTGAGCCTGCCTGCTGCATTTTGGTGAACTGATAGATCTCACGCTGATCTACGGGGAAGTCAACCGCAATAGGATCGTTGGAAGAAACGGTATTGAGAATGGTCTGCCCTGCATAAACAGGCGTACCCACTTTCACCTGACTGATACCGATAGTACCACTGAAAGGTGCTGTGAGGGTGGTATAGCGCACATTGGTCTGCACGGCGCGTACATTGGCGCGGGCTGCATCCACTGTTTTTTTAGCGGCTTCGAGTGCAGCTTCGGCATTGTCTACCTGCTGCTTGGCAATGGCATCATGCTTGTCGAGCTCGCGGTAGCGGTCTGCATCTTTCTGCGCCTTCACCAGGTTGGCTTCCTGCACGGCAAGACTGGCCTGCGCCTGGTTATAAGTGGCTTCATAAGCCTGCTGGTCGATGCTATACAGTTTTTGTCCCTTGCTTACGCGTGCCCCGTCTTTGAAGAAGATGCCGGTAACATAACCGTTCACCTGTGGACGGATCTCTGTCTGCTCCAGTGCAGTTACCGTTGCGGGATAAAGATCTGCATAGCTGGCGTTGGTAGCCTCTACCTGGAAGGTGGTTACAGCCACTGCGGGCGGCGCCTGCTGCGCTGCCTGTTGCTGCTGGTTCTTGCCGCCGCATGCTGCGAGGATCACCAGTGCACCGATTCCTGTGTATTGCTGAAATTGTCGGATCAACATATAGAAAGTGTGTGTTTGTGTTTGATTGGTTTGGGTTTGGTCTTAGTAATTGATCTGGCCTAATGCCTTCTGAACATCTATTTTAGACGACAGCAACTGGTACAATGCATTGTAATAGTTGATGCGTGCGTTGCGAAGATCCGTTTCCGAAGTGATCACTTCCAGGTAGGTTTTTATCCCCGATCTGTACTGAAGATTGATCACATCATATACCTCCTGCGCCAGGGCCAGGTTCTCTTTAAGCGCCAGGTAGGTGCTGAGACTGGCTTTGTAAGCGGCAAGCGCCTGCGCATGTTCGGCATTGATATTATTCCTCAGGTCCGTGATATCCGCTTCGATCAGGTTGATCTGCAATTCGGCATTCCGGATATTCTGGATCCGTTTACCTCCCTGGAAAATGGGCAGCGTTACGCTGAGGTTGGCAAAGGACTGAGGGTAGTTGGTATTATATAGTTTGCTGAACTGATCGTTCTGGTAATTGAAATTGTAAGCGCCATTGGCGGATACATTCGGGATAAAGCTCCACTTGTTGTACTTCAGGTTTGCCTGTTGCAGTTTCAGCTGGGTCTGCAGCAACTGGTACTCTATGCGCGTACTGTAGTTGGTGCCCTGCAGGGTGTCCAGTACAATCTCGCTTTCCATCTGCAGGGTATCGTATTTGATCTCCAGTGGAGCGCCCCCCGGGTAGCCCATCAGCGCTTTGAGGTATTCGATCTTGGCCTTCAGCAGTTCCTCATTCGTTTTCAGCAATGCCTTTGCATTGTTGAGGGCGATGGTGGCACGCTTGTAATCTGTTTTATCGGTTACTCCTGCCTGATACTGGTAGGTGGCATCGCGCAGGCTGCGTTCCAGCCGGTTGATGTCTTCGCTGGTGGTTTTGATCTGCTGTTTGGTAGTGAGCACATCATAGAAAGCCTTTGAAACATTTACGGCCACATCGATTTTGGTGGCGCCGGTATTCTGTTTGGCAAATCTCCGTACATCACCGGCCGTCTGGGTAGCCAGCAGGGCATCCCTGTTGAAGATGTTCTGCGTGGCAGTGAGCTGAACGGCAGAGACATTGTCTACACCCAGTTTAACCGGGTTACCGCCAATCACGGCTGTTTGTACTTTGAAGTTATGCTGCAGGTTATAAGCCGCATTGATCTGCGGATACCAGTCGGCCAGCTTGCCTTTGATGGTGGTTTCAGTAATGGCCTCATTGATGAGCGCCTTCTGAACCGCAGGTTGATTCCTGATGGCATAACGGATCACATTGTCCAGCGTGGCCTCCTGGAGGAGACTGTCGCTGTCCTTTTGCTGAGCGTTCAGCCATTGAGGTAATACAAGAAGAGAAAGAATGATACATTTCCATTTGTGTTGAGCCAGGGCATTCAACTTGTTCATAAAGCGCATTTATCTATTACGTAAACAAAGAAAGACGTTCAGGTACCGCCTCTTCGGTGGGGAGTCCGATGAAGGGTTGTTTAGTACGCAGGCAGCTTCAGGCAAAAATCCGTGGGGTTAACGGCAAAGGTATTGAAGCTCACAACATCTTGATAATTTTTTCTGGACCAACGGTGCACATAGTCAATCTCTCCGGGGCAGGGCCACGATGGTCCGGATGGAGTGCTTAACAGAGGAACCCGGGCGATTGTTCAATGATTTTCAAAGCTTATTTATGTGGTAAGCTCCATGCAAGACTAACAGTTGTTATTATGCAAAAGGATTCCCCTCCTGTGCGGTTGGCAGGCATCGTTAGGGGTGTTGGACGTTTGATTACCGGTTTTCTTTCTGTCTGCTGTAAAATAATTCCTCCTATCGTACCCCCTTTGTCTCGTTATGTGTAATAACGTATTTTAGAAGTATCGTTCACCCGGAATCGAAAAAACTATGTACAGGAAATTCATCTCGTCATTATTCATTTTAACCATTACCGCGAGTGTGGCCATGGCGCAAACGAAAGAAGAAAAAGAAGTGGCGGCTGCTGTTGAAACACTCCGCAAGGCAATGATCGATGGTGATCAGAAAGCACTCGAAGCCATCGCAGCCGATCAACTTACGTATGGTCATAGCAGTGGAAATGTGGAAGACAAAAAAACATTCGTGCACACGCTGGCCAGCGGAAAGTCTGACTTTGTAACCATCCACCTTACAGATCAGACCATCACCGTTTCCGGAACAACGGCCATCGTCAGGCATAAGCTCAATGCAACCACCAACGATGGCGGCAAGCCGGGGACCGTGGCGCTGACCATCATGACCGTCTGGCAAAAACAAAATAAGCATTGGGTGCTGCTGGGGCGCCAGGCTGTGAAGATAGCGCCTCCAAAACCATAGCGCATATTCCTGAACGTTAGTGATCAGGATAATCTGGCATCAGGATAAGATAGCGGTGCTGAAGGCCCTGAACTGGCCGTCAGCACCGCTTTTCGCTGTAAAAAACATTCAACTTTAACAGCAAATTATTGCACCGTACTGGCCTCAAATGTTATAGATTTCTAAATTCGCGTTTTAAAATGACGGTTTATTGTGGATGGCAGCGTCAAAGGCTCCGTTATCCCAAAGCAAACCAAAAGAATTCACCGTAGCCATGACCCGGACAATACTGCTGACTATTGCCTGCCTTATCTCGTTTTCCGCGTTCGCCCAGAAACCCGTGGGTACCCTCAAAGGAAAAGTACTTGATAAGCAGAACAAACTCGTTCTTCCCTCCACAACCGCTACCCTCCTCAATGCGCTTGACTCCAGCATGATAGGTTTTACTGTTACCAATAAGGAAGGGCTGTTTGAAATAAAGAATATTCCCGCAGGGGCCTACCTCCTCAATCTTACGTTTACAGGGTATCTTGACCACTACCAGCCAGTCCGTTTTTCAGAAGGGAAGCCGCTGGTTGACCTGGGAGAGATCCTGCTGGCTACGGATACTTCCATGCTGGAAGCCGTAGTGGTGCGCATCCCGCCGATCCAGATCAAGGGAGATACTACCGAGTTCCGGGCCAGCGCCATCAAAACCAGGCCCAATGCCACGGTGGAAGACCTGCTCAAGCGGATCCCCGGTATGGAAGTGGACCGCGATGGAAATATCACTTCCCAGGGTAAGGATATTCCCAAGATCTATGTGGACGGAAAGGAGTTCTTCGGTAATGATCCCAAAATGGCCACCCGCAACCTCACCGCTGATATGGTGGAGAGCGTGCAGCTCTACGATGATATGAGCGAGCAGGCCAGGTTCAATAAAATAGATGATGGCAGCCGTCAGCGTACCATCAATATCAAGCTCAAGAAAGACAGGCGTAAGGGCATTTTCGGCCGCGCAGCAGCAGGTCTGGGCAATGAGGACCTCTATGAAGGCAGCTTCTTTGTGAATAATTTCAATAATAATTTCCGGTTGTCACTGGTGGGCAATGCAAGCAATACCAACCGGATGGGCATGGGAGGTATGATGAATATGCCCATGGGCGGAGGCCGCGGTGGTGGCAGAGGCGGTATGAGTGGCATGGCAGTGAGTGGTGGCCGGGGTGGCGGCAGGGGCGGAGCCGGTAATACCAATATCTGGGGTGGCGGTATCAACTTCACCAATGAATGGGGCAGGAAGCTGAGCCTCACCGGAAGTTATGCCATCAATGGGTCCGATTCAAAGACCGAAAGCCAGCGTCAGCAACAGACCTTCTTTGCAAACGACAGTTCCACGGTGGAAAACTCTGCATCCAGCTCCACCAGTAATAACAGCGGCCATAACTTTTCAATGCGCTTCGATTACAAGATGGACAGTATGAGCAGCATCACTGTTTCGCCTACACTGAATTTCCGCAAATCATCCAGCAACAGTATGGACAGTTCCCGCACCCGCTCCGTTACAAAGGCACAGACCTATGACGCCATTGCACGAAGGAGCAGCAGGGAAAGTGAAAACGACGGGCTCGGCTTCAATAATAATATCACTTTCCGCCACCGTTTCCGGAAAAAAGGCAGGACCCTCAGTATCGCATGGCAGAGCTCCGTGAACAATTCCGATATGAACGGCAGCAATGAAACGCCTTACTATTTCTTCAATCCGCTGGGAGATACCACTTCGCTTACCCATCAGCGTCAGCGAAACTTCAATAAGGGACGCAGCTTCAACAATACGATCAATACTTCCATCACAGAATCCCTCACCGAAAAAATGCTCTGGGAGTTTAACTATGCCTATACCAACGACCGGAATACCAGTGATGTGGATGTGATGGAATACAGGGAAAGCTCCAGGCAATATGATAGTGTGAACAAGAGCCAGACCAACTATTTCGAGAACAGGAACCAGCACCATAAGTTCGGCACCAATCTCAAGTATACCCTGGCAAAAGGCGATCTGCAGGTAGGTGGCACTATCCAGTTCACCACCCTGGAGAATATGAGTCATCGTGAGCTCTTTGGTAAAGACAGTCTGATGGTGCAGAAATTCGTGAACTTTGCGCCCAATGCCAGTTATAATTTTCAGGTAGACCGCCAGTCGAGTCTCCGTTTCAACTACCGTGGTAATACACGCACGCCCAATATCAGTCAGCTTCAGGATGTACGGGATGAGTCGAACCTGTTATACATCAGGGAGGGTAACCCCAATCTGAAGCAGGAGTTCAATCATGATTTCGGCATCAGCTTCAACCGGACCAATCCCAATAATTACATGTATTACAGTGTGGATGCCAGTGCGGGTATCACGCGCAACAGGATCGTGAACAGTATCCGCTTGCTGGATGGCGGCAAACAGCTCAGCAGGCCGGAGAATATCAACGGGGCTTTCAATGCTTCACTGAGTGGTAACTTTTCAATTCCATTGAAAAAGACCATCAGCGGCAAGAGCAGCCCGGTTTCGCTGCAGGCCAACTCGCGCCTGAGTTACAACAGGGATGTGAGCCTGCTGAATGGGGTTGTCAACTTCAATAATAACAGGTCTGCATCGCAGTCATTGTCTCTGAACTATTACAAAGACATTTTTGATGTGGCAGCATCCGGCAGGTTTACCTATAATGATGCGAGCTTCAATGTTACGCAGGCAACGCGTAACCGGTTTTTCAACCAGAACTACAGTGTGGATGCGGGTTGCAGCCTGCTCAAGGACCTGAGGATCGAAAGCAGTTTCGATTACAGCATCAATTCAGGGAGGAGTGATGGCTTCAACCAGGCGATCCCTTTATGGGATGCATCGGTGGCCTGGACCTTCTTCAAGAAAAAGAATGGGGAGCTGAAGGTGAGTGTGGTGGATATATTGAATCAGAACAGTAATATAGACCGGATGGTGAACGACAACTATATTGTTGACAGTTACACGCAGATCCTCAGAAGATATTTTATGGTCAGCTTCATGTATGGGTTCAACCAGTTTGGTGGCCGAAAGGGCGGTGGCCAGAATAAAGGCATGAGGCTGGGAGCGGGGTAAGGGATATGTCAGGAATAAAAACAAGTTCCCTGCAAGACTACAGGGAACTGACTAATCAGATTCTTAACTGACATTAAAACCTTATCCTAATGAGACTCTTGAGGTCAGGGCTTTGGCGGCCCTGACTTTTTATTTTTAGTAATATTGGTAGAAGGGGCGGTGCTGGCTGCTGCAGTTTTATGGTGCACGCTGTAGGCCGCCGCAATCAACAGGGTGATATTTTCGTACAGGAGAATGAGGCTGGCTCGTTCTTTGCCATCATCATAAATACTATGGGTACGCGATATGGCTGTTGAGAGCCATTCCCAGAGCATCGACTGAACTTCATGCTGGTGATAATTCCGGCAGAATTCGGCGATGATCCTGAATGGGTCTTTCATATTTTCACTGGTACCGGGCTGTGTTTGCATAACGTGATCATTTGTATTCAGAAATGGTCCGGGGTGTAAGGGCTGTTGAAAAGATCCACCCGGCAGGTTGCAGTTGCAACCTGCTGGTGAGCCAAACCGGGGCTCCGGGTGTTTCTCCGATACTGCTCGGTATCTTAGCGTAAACGATCACCGCCATAGCTTTTTCTTTCGTTAAGTATAACCCTGTGAAGGGCGAAAACGGCTTCTCTGTTTTTTTTGGCTGTTTTATAAACCGGGAACAGCTTTGATACGTATGTATCATGAGGCGAAGCTTATCGCCTCCAACCTTCCTATTCCTGACCGTTCGGTCCACCACATTCCATGCAATCCCCGACCAACCGATTTGCTTTTTTGATCGGGTCAGGCGTTTTGCGAAGGGCAAGGCCGGAACAGAATAAAAAAGCATATCAGCATTCACAGGTTCCTTCCCTGGATTGCCGGAATGGCAATACAGTGTTGGTCAGGAAGAGATAATCCGTCCTGCTGGAATGAACCATTGTGGGAATTGTTTAGTAAAAATTATCCAGATGCAAGCTTACACTACATGAAAAGTGAAAGCTTCATATAATATTACATCCGGTTTTGATGTGACCTGGTTCAGTGCGAGTTGTGGTATACGTGGGAATTATGTATCTGGAGCAAATATATAAATAATAATTCAATTTACGGTTAAATATTACCGCAAATTTTTTTAAAAAATAACGACCTTGTCTATGTTAAATGATCAAAGCAGTTCAATCAGGCCTATGAAGAAGAAATCAAAAAACAAGAAGGATTACACCCGGCTGAAGCAACAGTTTGGTGCACATCTGCAGAAGATCCGGCTCGATAAGGGATTAAGCCTGCGCGAAGTGGCGCAGAACTGTGACCTGGATGACAGTAATATTTCCAAAATGGAGCATGGCCGTTTCAATGTTCAGATCTCCACGATCTATGAACTGGCCAAAGGTCTGAACCTGCATCCGGCAGACCTCCTGAAATATGAATTTGAATAATTATCATACCGGCCCTTTCCTCCCTTCCGTATTATTTATTGTCTGGGTTCTCCGCATCAACCCATTTTTCTGACCAGGTTGCCCAGGGTCTTCAAACCCTTGTCTACCTTGTCGTCCCATGGCTTGCCATAACCGATCCGCATATAATGGGAGTAGTTGACGCTGTTTGAGAAGATACTGCCCGGTGCTATGGAAATCTGGTGCTTCATCGCTTCAAGCCATAGCTCGTAAGTATTGATATGCTTTCCCAGCTCTACCCATAACACAAACCCGCCCTGCGGGCGCGAGATCCGCGTTCCCTCCGGAAAATACTGCATGATGGCCTGTGTATACCGCAGGCACTGGGTATGTAATGCCTTGCGCAGGTTCCTGAGATGGTATTCGTACCGGCCGATGCTCAGGAAATGTGCCAGCGCCTGCTGTGTAATTGTGGCGCAACTGATACTATGCATCATTTTGATGCTGCTCACTTTGTCCATATACCTTCCGGGAATGATCCACCCGATCCTGTACCCCGGAGCCAGCGATTTGGAAAGCGAAGAGCAGTACAGCACAATTCCCTCCTTATCAAAATACTTACAGGTGCGTGGCCGCTGCCTCCCGAAATACATCTCTCCATATATATCGTCTTCAATCAGTGGCACCTGGCACTTCGTGAGCAATTGCACCAGTCTTTGCTTATGTTCATCCGGCATACAGCTGCCGGAAGGATTGCTGAAATTTGGCACCAGCAGGCAGGCGGCAATGGAATGCTTGCTGATAGCGCGTTCCAGCCCTTCCAGGTCGATGCCCGTTACGGGGTCTGCCGGAATTTCAATGAGTTTGAGCCCCAGGCTCTCAATCACCTGGTAGATACCAAAGTAAGAAGGACATTCAACCGCCACCGTATCACCCGAACGGGTAACCGAACGTAAAGCCATCACCACCGCCTCCATACAGCCAGCCGTGATGATCACCTCATCAGGTTTCACTTTTCCGCCCCAGTTGAAACTGAGCCTGGCGATCTGCTTCCGCAATTCAGGATTGCCCTGCGCATGCTCATATTGCAAACACTGGTAAGGATCATTGCGAAGTGCATAAGTAACGCTTTTGCTGAGCTTAGCCGCAGGCAACAGGTTCACCGAAGGAGAGGCCAGCGCGAAGTTCATGATGTCTTCCGCCCGCATTGTCTTGATCATCTGCATGATCATATCATGATTGGTAGGCTTGTCTACAGGCACCACCACCGGATCTATTTGCTTAGGGAGATGCGCAAACCGACGGGGGTTGAAACGTACATAGTAACCGCTCTTCGGCCTGCTTTCTATCAATCCTTTCCCCTCCAGGTGATAATAAGCCTGAAAAGCAGTACCCATGCTGATCCCATGCTCCTTGCTGAGCATGCGCACGGAAGGCAGCTTGTCACCAATGCGGAGGATATCATCGCCGATCATCTTTTCCACCCCCTCCGCAACCTGCAGATAGAGGTGGTCCTCACCTGTGAATTTCGACTTCATAATGATAATCTGATATAGTCAAAATTACCAAAATGAAAACTATTCAACAAGCTGTTTGTTATCGTGAAATGCCACCCCTGGAGGGTTTAAAGAGCAGGTGCTCAGGAAATCCTTTCCCGCCATTCGGTCTGTCCATCCGGGTAACCGATCAGCACTTTACGGGCCATGCCCAGGAAAAGGCCGGTCTCTATCACACCCGGTATATCATGCAATGTATTGTTGACCGCTGCAGGATCAGTTATTTCACCGAAAGAGATATCTATTATATAATTACCATGGTCTGTCACAAATGGACCGCCATCTTTTTTCATCCTCAGTTGCAGGGGCTTGCCGAACAGCCTGTGCATTTGTTTTTCCACCTGCTTCCAGTTGAACATCATCACTTCTACCGGTAATGGATATGCGCCCAGTTGTTCTACCAGCTTGCTATGATCTGCAATCACGATGAACTTCTCTGCCGCAGAAGCCACCATCTTCTCTCTGAAAAGCGCACCCCCACCTCCCTTGATCAGTTGCAGCTGTGGATCGATCTCATCTGCACCATCGATGGCCAGTTGGATCTTTGCCGCATCATTCAGTTCTATCAGCGGGATATTATACTGCGCCGCCAGTTTGCTGCTGGCCTCAGAGGTAGACACAGCGCGGATCTCGAAGCCGCTGATGATTTTATTCCCCAGCGCTTTGATCAGCCATTCGATGGTGGTGCCGGTACCCAATCCGATGGTCATTCCGGATTGCACCAGCTCGGCGGCCTGCGTACCTACCAGTTCCTTGATCGCAGCATTTGTAAGCATACCCTAAAGTTAGCAGTTATTCAGTTATGAAGGATTGCGTACCTTGCCGGCCTTCTCCAGCTATTAAATCCCGTGACTATGACAAGGATCCTGAATGGAATGCGCAGGCGATTGAAGAGAATGTACGATGGAATCAGCAATGAGCGGATGAAGCAGAATGCCCTGCAGGCGATCCCATTCTGGATCGCAAGTTTACTCACCGGTCTCATTGCAGTGGCATACGCCATCCTCTTTTCCTACGCCGAAAAAGGCGCCGAATGGATGTTGCACCAGGCCAGCTGGAGTCTGTTCATTGCCACACCATGCTGCTTTCTCCTTGCCTGGTGGTTAGTGAAGAAGTATGCTCCCTTTGCGCGTGGCAGCGGTATCCCCCAGGTAATTGCGTCCATCGAACTGGCTACTCCCAAAGACGAGAAGAAGATCAACAAGCTCCTCAATCTGAAAGTTATCTGGGTAAAAATAACCAGCAGCCTGATCATGGCATTCGGCGGCGGTGTTGTGGGCCGTGAAGGCCCTACCATCCAGATCGCCGGCTCTGTATTCCGTACCATCAACCAGTGGCTTCCTGCCTGGTGGCCCAAAATATCACGCAGGAATATGATCATGACGGGTGCTGCTGCCGGACTGGCTGCCGCTTTCAATACCCCCCTCGGGGGACTGGTGTTTACCGTGGAGGAACTGACCCGGACCCATATCAGTTATTTCCGCACCGCTCTTTTCACCGGGGTGATCATTGCCGGCCTCACCGCCCAGGCACTGCTCGGTCCTTACCTCTATCTCGGGTATCCTGACGTAAGTCATTTGTCTCATTGGATTTTTGCCGCAGTTTTGCTGACTGGACTGGTTGCTGGCATGGCCGGCAGCGGCATGTGCCGCCTCATCCTGAGGGTAATGAATATTGCCGGACGATGGAAGAGCCCAAAGAAGATCATTTATATTATCGTATGTGCCTCACTGATAGCCCTGTTTGGCTTCATCTGGGGAATGCCCATGATTGGATCCGGCAAGGAGCTGATGACGGAGACGCTCTTCACCAGCAACAAGCATGTGGAGTGGTACGTACCGCTGCTTCGCATTCTGGGGTCCATCCTGAGTTTCACTACCGGTGGCGCAGGTGGCGTTTTTGCTCCGGCCCTGGCATCGGGTGCCGGTATCGGATCCCTGCTCGGCGGATGGATGGATATGTCGCCCGCCAACTCCAATATACTGATCCTGTCCGGCATGGTGGCCTTTCTCACGGGCGTAACAAGAACGCCCTTCACATCGGCAATCCTGGTACTGGAAATGACGGACCGCCACAACGTGATCTTCCATCTCATGCTGGCCGCCATGGTTGCCTACCTGGTATCCATGCTGGTTGACCGTAAATCATTTTACGATCACCTCAAGCACCGCTTCATTCACGAGGTGAACCTGGAAGAAGCAAAGGATGCCGGAAAAACGGAAGCAGCCATACCCGAACCAGAACAACCAGAACAACAGCAACAACCCGAACCTCCAATACCGCCAGCTGACCCAAAATCAACTGCCCCTTAACGTTAGATTATGTCCAGACAACAGATCACAGACCATACCTCCATTCAACTCCTGGTAGACTCTTTCTATGACAAAGCCCGCAAAGACGAGCTCATCGGTCCCATCTTCAACGAAGTGATCGGAGACCACTGGGACCAGCACCTTCCCACCATGTACAAATTCTGGGGTGATATATTGCTCAACACGCACGACTATGAAGGCAACCCGATGTTCGTTCACAAGCAACTGAATGCAAGGGTGCCGCTGCAACCCGCCCACTTCTCACGCTGGAAAGAATTATTTGTGGAGACAGTGCAGGAATTGTTCGAAGGCGATAAGGCAGAGCTGGCGAAGCAACGCGCGGTTTCTATTGCTACGGTGATGCAGATGAAGG
>NZ_JBQCGW010000085.1:0-34116 GCF_051955275.1 Pseudobacter sp.
GGTTCTTGGCATTATCGGCATTGGTATAGCCGAAAAAGTTTGCGATGTCGGTCATGCTTTTCTTCTGCAGGTAGAAGGCATCGATCAGGCTCCGGCAGGGTTCACCCAGGTTCATCATCGCTTTTTCCATCATCTGGTAAGCGGCGCTTCGCTGGCCATGCTGGTCTATCTCTTCTTCCACCGGGATCATGTCTTCCAGTCCGTTTATATCCGGCACCATTTTCTGCTGTTGCTGTAACCTTTTGAGCCAGAGGCGCCTGCACACGGAGTACAGGTAAGTTTTCAGCAGGCAGTTGAGCTCAAATGTGCCTGACCGGGCCTTTTCATAGAGCACGATCATGGCCTCCTGGAAAATGTCCCTTGCGTCGTCAACAGAACCGTTATTGTTGATTATCAGCGATTGAACCATATTATAATGTTGCTTATAAATGGTTTCAATGGCCTGTCTGTCGTTCTTAGCCAATCCTTCCAATAATGCTATTTCCCTGGGGTCTGTTTTCACGCGTAACCTTTATTTAATACTCAAATTAATGAGAAGTAACCCACTGATCCCTGATTTTAACAGGGAGAATTCCGGTCCGCAATCTCGCGAATTCCGGGCCAGGAAAAAAATTACGAAATTTTTTTACAAAGGAGGTTACCTTTTCCTGATAGCGGTATTAATCCATAATAAATCATTCGATAACAAAACAAAAAGAAACAATGAAAAAGCTCCTGTTTGTATTCGCTGTAGCCGCTTTCGCTGCTTGTAATGACTCTGCAACTACTGAAGCTCCTAAAGCTGATACTACTGCAGCTCCAGTTCAGACTGCACCAGATTCTTCTGCTCTCAGCACTGATTCTTCTGCTCTGAAAGCTGATTCTACAGTTAAAGCTGACACTTCTAAGCCAGCTCCAGCTGCTCACTAAGAATAACGTTTTTTATTCATATGGCAAGCAATCGTTAGAGGCCGTCCTGTTCACAGGAGGGCTTTTTCCTTAGTCTGCCATCTTTTGAGAAAAGAGGCCGTTTCATAACTGGAACGGCCTCTTTGTTATTTATGCCTGGACGGGTAACTGGACTCGGAAACTGCGATCGTTAAGCTGCGTTTGCCCTGCATTTGCGCGCTGTACCGGCATGGTATATACGGCAGGCTTTATTCGCGGGTTTTATTCTCCAGCTGTATTCGCAGAGCTGGTATGAAACGCCGGCTGTAAAACATACCTACACCTGTGGGGATTTGTTTAGGCTTTAGCGGGGTGAGTTGAGGCATTGGTACAGGACCGGGCTGAAGCAAGATATGTATCGTAGGCCGGGCTTATCATACCAGCTTTGCTGAGCCGATGATAAGGCCGGGCCGTAAAGAGAGACCTTGATGATTATAATGTTTTGCCTTTTTCCAGTCTTTTAGATATGAGGACCGTAATTGCTTTATTTATTCTTTTACTTGAGGTAAGTTTTTTAAATGCTGGCAGGTGCTTACTGTTGTCTGGGAAATGAGATCAGGGGAGAGACTATCTATTTTAAAAAAGGTTGCCGGAATATGAGGTAAGATGTTGTTTGCATTTGATTTTGAATATTTTAGTAGAGACAGAGAGGAAGGAGGGATATCTGAATAAGCCGAGGTTTTATGCGATGTATATTCAGTCACTGGCCAGAGGAACAGATACTATAAAGTATATTCTTATTAATGCGGATAACTGGCTGTTTTCACATCAATCAGACTATTCAGGATATATGATAATCAGGGAAGTGTATTTTTTATTGAAAGGAGATTTTGAAGAGAGTGGAATTGTAATGAGATGCCAGAACTCAAGCGATACTTTACGGCTTCAGCAACCTGTGAGCAACAACTTCCGGTTTATTTATAAGTGTCTGCCGGATTTTGTGGCTTACTATCAGGACTGTGGCGCAGGTTATCTTTATTTAAATCTGAGGTTCGAGAGCAGGATCAAAGATTATTTCCGGACCGGACCCCTGAAGTGGAAGAACGGCAGCAATTAAAAAAGTCTTCCCCAGGAAGGGAAGACTCTGAATATTTTGGATTTATATCTTCGTTAGCGCATTCCGTTACCGTAACCTACAAGTCCTCTTGAAGAAGCACATCCACCTTTGGAAGCTGTGCAAGATGTAATCATTACGCTGGCGAGCATAGCTACGGCCAGGATCAACATTGTCCTTTTCATTTTTGTGGTATTTAAAGTTTACTAATTGCCTGAAATCGAGAAAATGGTTTTTCGATCTGCAGGTAATTCAGAGGTAGCGGATTCCGGTAAAGGGTGAAAAGGGTAGATACTAAAATGTGAGATTTTCTGAGGATTGGACGGGTTGATGATCCAAAGGAACAACATAAATTCGGGTTATGCAATACCCCTGCCACAAAAAATCTGATATAGGTCAAACTGTAACGTATTTACAATTGAAAATGACTATTTTCGATCCTTTTTGGTATGAAAGTACATTTTATAGCCATCGGCGGAAGCGTGATGCACCAGCTCGCACTGGCATTACATAAAAAAGGATACCAGGTCACTGGCAGCGATGATGAGATCTTTGAGCCGGCCCTCGGCAATCTCCGTCAGGCTGGTATCCTCCCCGCAGTCATGGGCTGGTTCCCGGAAAAGATCCATGCCGGTCTGGACGCTGTGATCCTGGGTATGCACGCCAAAGCTGATAATCCCGAACTGATCCGCGCCAGAGAGCTCAACCTCAGCATTTATTCTTTCCCTGAATATATTTACCAGGAAAGTATCCATAAAACCCGGGTAGTGGTTGGCGGAAGCCATGGAAAAACCACCACCACCGCCATGATCATGCATGTGCTCAGGCAGGCCGGAAAGGATTTCGATTACCTCGTTGGCGCCAGACTGGATGGTTTCGACCAGTCCGTCCGCATCACAGACGCCCCCATCCTGGTGGCCGAAGGCGATGAATACCCCGCCAGCGTCATCGAAAAACGCCCGAAATTCCATTTTCTCTTCCCGCAGATCGCCATCATCACCGGCATCGCATGGGACCATATCAATGTATTCCCCACTTTCGATATTTACCTGGAACAGTTCACCATCTTTATAGATAAGATCGATGCCGGCGGTCTGCTCATTTATAATGAGTCTGATCCCGTCCTCAAAGAACTGGTGACCAGACATGCGCGTACTGATATCCGTTACCAGCCCTACGGCATTCCGGAACATTCCATCAGTAATGGCGCCACCACAGTTACCATCGAAGGGCAGCAAAATACGCTCCGCGTGTTCGGAGACCATAACCTCCTGAACCTTCATGCCGCCTGGTACGCCTGCGAAGAGTTGGGCGTAGATGCCGCAGCATTTGTAAAGGCCATCGCCGGGTTCAGTGGTGCCGCAAAAAGACTGGAGTTGATGGCAAAAAATGAACAGACTGCTGTTTACCGCGATTTTGCCCATGCTCCCTCCAAAGTAAAAGCCACCATCGATGCCGTAAAACAGCAATATCCTGAACGTACCCTCATCGGAGTGCTGGAACTGCACACGTACAGCAGCCTCAATGAGCAGTTCATGGACCAGTACAAAGGCGCTATGGAGAAAGCCGATAAAGCGGTTGTATATTATTCCAACCATGCGCTGGAGTTGAAAAGACTGCCACCGCTGAACGCTTCAACAATCAGCGCAGGCTTCGGAAAACCAGGTCTGGTGGTGATGAACAACAGGGAATCCCTGATGCAATGGTTGCAGGAACAGCAATACGGGAACAGTAACCTGCTTTTGATGAGCTCGGGTAACTATGATGGGGCAGATATGCTTACATTTGCAAAGAACATTGTTGACTAAACATAACCAATATCAACGTTGATGTTACAGTTATTAAAGCCTCTGGCAATCCTTGACCTGGAAACTACCGGTGTTAACCTGGGAATTGACCGGATCGTAGAAATCGCTATCATCAGGATCAGTCCTGACGGAACAAGAACGGTAAAGCGTAAACTCCTGAACCCTGAAATGCCGATCTCCGCCGTTTCAATCGACGTTCATGGAATCACCAATGAAATGGTGAAAGATGCGCCCACCTTCAAACAGGTGGCCAATGAGATCAAACAGTTCCTGGAACAATGTGATCTCTGCGGATACAATTCCAACCGTTTCGATATTCCCATGCTGGCGGAAGAATTCCTTCGTGCCGGTCTTGATTTCGAATTCAAGGGAAGGAAACTGGTAGATGTTCAGAAAGTGTACCACCTGATGGAGCAACGTACCCTCAGTGCTGCTTACAAATTTTACTGTAACAAAAACCTGGAAGATGCCCACAGTGCGGAAGCAGATGCCAGTGCAACCTGGGATGTACTCCAGGCGCAGGTGGAAAAATATCCTCAGCTGGGCAATTCCGTCGATAGCATCCTCAAAGTGATTGGTGAAGAGCCAGTGGTGGATTTCGCCCGCCGTATGATCATGGAGAATGGAGTGGAAGTATTCAACTTCGGAAAACACAAGGGCCGCTCTGTGGCACAGGTGCTGAAATCCGAGCCCCAATATTATGATTGGATGATGAAAGGCGACTTTCCGCTTCATACCAAGCAGAAACTCACTGAGATATTCAACAGGACCCTGTTAAAGAAGGGGTAAAAAGCAGCTGTGAAGAATTTGTGGTTTCACAACAGCCTGAAAAAGCGTAGATTCGTATTCTTATTTGAGCCCTGATTTTGGAAAAGATAGTTATCATACCTACTTATAACGAGCGCGAGAACATTGCCAATATTATAGAAGCAATTTTTTCACTGCAGCAGGGCTATCATATCCTCGTCATCGATGACGGTTCACCCGATGGTACCGCATCCATTGTAAGGGATTTCCAGAAAAAATATCCGGCGCAATTATTCCTTGAAGAAAGAAAAGGTAAACTCGGATTGGGTACTGCCTATATCCATGGTTTCAAATGGTCTTTACAGAGAGGATATCGTTTCATATTTGAAATGGACGCCGACTTCTCCCATAATCCCCAGGACCTGGAGCGCCTCTACGAGGCCTGCAACACCGGGGGAGCCCATATGGCCATCGGCAGCCGCTATGTAAAAGGCGGTGGTACTGTGAACTGGCCATGGGACCGGATCCTCCTCTCGAAAGGAGGTTCTCTCTACACCCGTATCATCACCTGGATGCCCGTGAAAGATACTACTGCCGGCTTTGTATGCTATCGCGCAGAAGTATTGGAAACCCTCAACCTTGACCAGATCCACTTTCTCGGTTATGCATTCCAGATAGAGATGAAATTTGCCACCTGGAAACTCGGCTTCAACATCAAAGAAGTGCCTATCATTTTTCAGGACCGTAAGTTCGGCGCCTCCAAAATGCACAAAGGCATCGTTAAAGAGGGAATACTGGGTGTACTCAAACTCCGTTGGTACAGCTTATTCAAAGATTACCGCAACCGCGTAAAGAACAATCTTCCGCCGCCAGCCTTCCGGTCCTCTCTCAAGAGAGATGAAGTTGTGAAATATTAAGGTTGTTCATCTTTGAATTCAATTTACATGCGTAAAGCGTTCTTGCAATTACATACAGCCGTGTTCATAGCCGGCTTCACCGCTATATTGGGTAAACTCATTACACTCAATGAAGCGTTACTCGTCTGGTACCGCCTGCTCTTCACCATCATCACCATGTGGGCTTTGTTTGCATTGCAGAAAAAACTGCAACGCATATCAACAAAGGATATGCTGAAGATCACCGGGGTGGGCGTGGTAGCCACGCTGCACTGGCTTACTTTCTACGCCAGTATCAAATACTCCAATGTGTCTGTGGCACTGGTCTGTTTTTCACTGGTAGGGTTCTTCACTGCCATCTTTGAGCCCATCATTACACGCTCCAGGATCAATATCATTGAACTGTTACTGGGGCTGATCGCCGTGCTGGCCATCTCGCTGATCTTTCACTTTGACCCCACATACAAAACAGGGATCATTATCGGTATCATCAGCGCCATGCTCGGCAGTATCTTTCCTATTCTCAGCCGGGGGCAGCTCAAGTTCCATTCCGCGGAAACCGTTACGGTATACATGCTCACGGGAGGGTTTCTCTTTCTCACCCTGGCATTGCCTTTCTACCTGAAACTGTTTCCTACGGAAAACCTGCTGCCACAGGGATCCGATATCATCTGGCTCCTGATCCTGGCCTGGGTCTGCACCGTATGGGCCATGCAGTTATCCATGCGGGCGCTCAGCAAGATCTCCGCTTTCACGGTCAATCTCACCTATAACCTGGAACCATTATATGGTATCACACTGGCCTTCCTGTTGTTCCGGGAAGATAGGATGCTGACCGGGGCTTTTTACGTGGGATTGGGGCTGATCGTGTGTTCTGTGCTCCTGCAGACCCTCCTGGTGTACAGATCCGGGAGAAAAATCAGCACAAAAAGTTAAAGCAGCGTAAAATAGATGCAGCGTATTTGGAAGCCTGGCAGTCCTTGATTATTTTTTCAGGGACTGCCACCTTTCAACCTTACACTCATGAAAAAACTGATTGCTGTTAGCTTTTGCCTTTCTGTATGCTTTATTATAAATGCCCAGGTACGCGTGGGCGTTAAGGGAGGCCTCAACCTCAACCAACCTTTTAGCGGTAAGAAGGCTGGTGCAAAACCCGATGGTTTTGTAGATACCGGTTTCCCCTTTGCCGGAGTGCCATCCTACGATATCGACCGTTTTGAACTGCACGCCAATTTCCACGCAGGATTCACCGTGGATATTCCCATTACAAAGAAATTCCATATCAGGCCCGACCTCTTGTATTCCCGCAGGGTAGCCGACTACAAGGAAAAAGGAACAAGGAACGGATATGAGTATTTTTTCAATGAACGCTTTGTGGCGGATTACCTGGAACTGCCGGTCAATTTTGTGTATTACCATCAGATGAGGTCTGCCGCGTTCTATGTAGGCGGTGGTCCTTACTTTGCCTTACCACTGTCCGGATCGGTTGATCTGCATGGCATGGAATGGAGGAATGAAGGCGGTTTTCCCGTTCCGGCCTCAATGTTTACTTCGCATGAAGCAAACTGGTACAGCAAATTCCAGTTCGGCGCTGTAGTATCCGCCGGCATCGATCTTCCTTTCGGCCTCAATGGCGAACTGAGCGTGCACAGCGGCTTCAATGATATCAATAGATCAAAGTACATGGCCAGCGGTAACAAGGTCATCAATTTCAATTATGCCGTCTCCGTAGGCTACCTCCTGGGAAAAAAGAAGAAATGAAATCGTGCCCGGAATATGTAATTCTCCCTGATTGCGCATCCGTTTAACTCTAAACACCCATACTTAACCGATGAAAAGAATCTTCACCCTCGTGGCATTGCTGTGGATCGGCTCTACAGCATTCAGCCAGACCCGCCTCGGCTTCAAAGGCGGATTTACCTTAGCCAATATGCGGGGCACCGCTTCTCAGAATGGAAATATGGACACCGAGAGTGGTGATCCGGTCGCAGGTTTCCATCTCGGTATGATCCTGGACCAGCCTGCCGGAAGAAATTTCCATATCAGGCCTGAGCTTCTGATCGTGAGCAAAGGCTCCACTTTTGATGTGGATCCCAGCGTGAACTCCAGACTTAAATTCAGACCTTATTATGTTGAGGTTCCCGTCAATTTCGTCTGGTACAAGACTTATTCCCGTTCCCGCACCAGCATCTTCCTGGGCGGAGGGCCTGCCCTCAGTGTAGGTATCGGCGGCAAAGCTGACGTGGAAGGCCTCAAAACAGATGTGTTCAATGAAGGATTACTGAAGCGGTTCGATCTTGGACTGGGCATGATCTTCGGCGTGGACCTGACCAACGGTCTCACGTTTAACTTCAGCACCAATACCGGATTACTGAACCAGTATGACGAACCCAGGATGGGCAATCCCTATAACCTGAAAATGTATCACTCAAGTTTCAACCTGTCAATAGGTTACCTCTTGCAATAATCAATAATCTGAATACAGGTGAAGGGCGGAATTTCTCCGCCCTTCCTTTTTTGTGAAACATTGCAGTAATTTCTCTTAATTTACCGTCTACTACTAAACATTTTTCCGGTATGAAAAAAACGCCCCTGGTATTATTGGCCATGCTATCCACTTCGCTCGCCATGGCCCAGAAAAAGCCACTGGATCATTCCGTGTACGATGGATGGCAATCCATTTCGGAACGATCAGTCAGCAACAATGGTAAATTCGTAGCCTACACCATCACGCCGCAGGAAGGTGATGGCACCCTGGTGATACAGGCCACGGACAACAGCTACAAAAAAGAGTTTCCCCGGGGCGGTAATGCAGTGATCACACCGGATAACAGGTTCGTGATATTCAGACTCAAGCCTTTTTTCAAGGATGTGAGGGAAGCGCGCATCAAAAAGAAACGCCCTGACGATATGCCAAAGGACACACTCGTGATCTTTGAATTCGGCAAGGACAGTCTCTTCCGCGTACCCCGCATCAAAAGTTTCAAAACTCCCGAGAAAGGAACCGGTCAATGGGTGGCCTACCTCATGGAAAAGGCATTGCCTGTTCCTCCCAAACCCGGGGCCAAACCCGATTCCCTTACACAGCTCAGCAGCCTGGAACGCATGGCAGACAGCCTCGCCCGCGTGGCTGACAGCATCCGCCGCAAAGCAGCCGAAGCCAGAACACAGGGCCTCGCTATTTTGCAGCCTGCCAAAAAAGAAGGCAAACCTGCTTCCAAATCCAATGAAGATCCGGTGGAAGAAGGAACAGAGCTGGTGCTGAAAAACCTGTACACAGGAGAAGAAAAGAAATATCCACTGGTATCGGATTATACTTTCAGTGAAAATGGAAATGTACTGCTGGTGGAAACCACGCGCAAGAACAACGATTCACTGACGCAGTCGCTTGTTCTCTGGACCTCATTGCCAGCCGGTACAACGGATACGGTCATGCGAAAATTCAATGACGCCCGTAGCTTCACCCTGGATAAGGAAGGCACACAGCTGGCCTTCCTGGCGGAGCGCGACAGTGTTTCGAAAGCGCTCACCAAATTCCATAAGCTCTGGTATTACAGGCCGGGGTACGACAGTGCGCTGCTGCGCGCCGACAGGAATACGGCCGGCGTGGCGAAAGGCCTCACTGTGAGCGATTCCTACTCGCCACAGTTCAGTAAGGATGGTAAGAAGCTCTTCTTCGGACTGGCCTCCATCCGCAAACCGAAAGACACAACGCTCGTTGATTTTGAAACGGCGAGACTCGATATCTGGAGCTACAAAGATGATTATCTGCAGCCGCAGCAGCTGGTCAACCTGCAGTCCGATCTCCGCAGGAGTTATCTGGCTGTACTGAATGCAGACGCAAAGAACGTGGTGCAGCTCGGCGCCGATGATGCTGAGAACACCTACCTGGTGAATGAAGGCAATGCCGATTATATCCTGGCCTTCTCCAGCAAAGGCAACCGTGTGGCCTCACAGTGGCAGGGTTTTTCGTACCAGACCGCATTCACCATCTCCACCATTGACGGTTCACGTAAGATCGTGAAGGAGAAAAAGCGAGGAGGCTTCAGTCCTTCTAATGAAGGAAAGTTCATCGCCTGGTACGATCCTGAACTGAAACATTATTTTGCTTATGAAGTGGCCACCGGCACCACGCGCAATATCACGCAGAAGATCCCGGTTAAGCTGTGGGACGAGGAAGATGATCATCCGGATGCGCCCGGTCCTTACGGTACTTCCAAATGGCTCGACAATGATGCGGCCGTGCTGATCTACGATCATTACGATGTATGGCAGGTTGATCCCACCGGCGCCGCTGCCCCCATCAATATCACTAATGGTTACGGAAGGAAGAACAAAACAGAGCTCCGCATTATGGACCTCGACAGGGAAGTGCGGTCCTGGAAAATAGATGAGCAGCTACTTTTCAATGCCTTCAATTTCTCCAATAAATATGCAGGCTTCTACACAAAGAAACTCGATGTGTCAGGAGACCCTGTTCAGCTCAGCATGCAGCCCAAAGGCATCGTGATGCCGATGAAGGCCAAAGATGCGGAAGTGTATGTGCTGGGTATCATGGATATCAAAGAGTCCATGAACGTGAATGTCAGCTCCGATCTGAAAACCTTCACGAAGCTCAGCGATATCAATCAGCAGCAGAAAGATTACAACTGGCTCACGGTTGAACTGGTGAAATGGAAAATGTTCGATGGGAAGGAATCTGAGGGGCTCTTCTTCAAGCCGGAGAATTTCGACCCGAAGAAGAAATATCCCGTGATCTTCTATTTCTATGAGCGCAATGCAGACAACCTGTACAACTATCGTGCGCCAGCGCCCAGCGCCAGCACTGTGAACATCCCTTATTTCGTGAGCAATGGCTACCTGGTCTTCGATCCCAATATCTGGTACAAGAACGGGCAGCCCGGAGAGAGCGCTTACAATTCAGTAGTGTCGGCCGCTAAGATGCTGGCCAAACTGCCTTATGTTGACTCTACCAAAATGGCCATCCAGGGCCAGAGCTGGGGCGGCTACCAGGTAGCATACCTGGTAACACGTACCAATATGTTTGCAGCGGCAGGAGCCGGTGCACCGGTTGCCAATATGACCAGTGCCTACGGAGGCATCCGCTGGGGCAGCGGTCTCAACCGCCAGTTCCAGTACGAGCGCTCGCAGAGCCGCATCGGCGCTACATTGTGGGAGAAGCCTGAATTGTACATCAAGAACTCACCGCTCTTCACTGCCAACAAAGTGAAAACCCCGCTGCTCATCATGCACAACGATCAGGATGGAGCAGTTCCCTGGTACCAGGGCATCGAATACTTCACTGCCCTGCGCAGACTTGGCAAGAAAGTATGGATGCTGCAATACAACGGGGAAGACCATAACCTGGTGGAGCGCAGGAACCGCAAGGACCTGAGCATCCGCCTCGCGCAGTTCTTCGATCACTACCTGAAAGGCGCGCCTGCTGCAAAGTGGATCGCGGAAGGCGTTCCGGCCACGGAAAAGGGGATCGATTGGGGCACTGGCGTGGAAGGCGCAACCAATATCAAGGCCGGGTTCTAAACCTGGATTCAATAAATATAAATTGGGCTTACCTGATTTGAACTGACCCCAATAAGTTAGACTAACTTTTTGGGGGCACATCAATTCAGGTAAGCCCAATATTATTAAGGTGTGCCCAGTCGCTCGCGGGGACGCGAGCGACTGCTCCCCGGGTATCACGGCAACCATCCCCCTCTGTTTCCAAAATCGTACATTTGATCCTACATCAGGTTCCATGAAAAAGAACAAAGACATATCACTCGACGATTTCTACCAGCATGCCGCCGAAGTATGGGGCAGGGAGATCGATGCCCTGTTACCACCTGGCATCACCAAAGAAATAGGTCATTTCAATGTCTTTGATATTGCTGAGACCATCCGCGACGTCAAAGAGAAAGCTGTGATGCCCTACAACAGGCGGGCTTATTACAAGGTGAGCCTGATCAAAGGCAGGAACAGGGCGGAATATGCGGACAGGGTGATAGAAATAGAAAAGAACGCACTGCTCTTTGCCACTCCCAAAGTGCCATACCACTGGACCCCATTGGACCCTGAACAGTCCGGTTGTTTCTGCGTTTTTACCGATGAGTTCATGAGCAAGAACAAGAGTGGAGTGGTGCTGGATGAATTGCCCATCTTCAAATCAGGCGGCTATCCTGTGTTTCAGATCAGTGATGAAGAAGCCATGGAAATTTCCGGTTTGTTTACAAAGATCCAGAAGGAAATTGCATCCGGTTATGCTTTCAAATACGATCTCATCCGTAATTACGTACTTGAACTGATCCATTACGGACAGAAGCTTCAACCCTCCACCGCATTGTATACCACGCAGAACGCATCTTCCCGGATCACTGCATTGTTTGTTGAATTGCTTGAAAGACAGTTCCCGGTGGATTCACAATCGCAGGTACTGAAACTGAGAACGGCTAAAGACTACGCCGATACGCTTTCCGTTCATGTGAACCACCTCAATAAGGTATTGAAAGAGAGTACTGGTAAAACCACCCGAGACATCATCAGTAACCGGATACTGCAGGAAGCCAAGATACTGTTGAAGCATACCGACTGGAATATCTCCGAGATCGCGTATTCGCTGGGCTTTGAAGAAGTGGCCCATTTCTCCAATTTCTTTAAGAAACAGGCTTCCGTAGCCCCTCTGGCCTTCCGCTCCTGATCCCCCTTTGAAATTTGCAAATCATTGATTGGTATTTGCAAATGACCTGACCCGCTATCATCAGAACTTTGTACTCTAAAATTTAAAACAATGAGTACAGGAAATAAGATAGCGTTGGTTACAGGGGGCAGCCGTGGACTGGGACGCAATATGGCACTGGCCCTTGCCGGGAAAGGCATTAATGTTGTGATCACCTTCAACAGCAATAAAGCGGAAGCTGATAAGGTGGTGGAAGAAATAAGATCATCCGGACTGAAGGCGGCAGCCCTGCAACTGAATGCAGGTGACATCAAATCCTTTGATGGATTTGTTACTAACCTGACCACTGTGCTGAAGTCGGAGACAGGCAGTACAAATATTGATTTTCTGATCAACAATGCAGGAACGGCACTCTATGCTCCTTTTGTAGAAACTACTGAAGAGCAGTTGGATGCAGTGATGAATATTCATTATAAGGGAGTATTCTTCCTTACACAGAAACTGCTGCCTTTCCTCAATGATGGTGGCAGGATCATCAATATCTCATCCGGCCTGGCCCGTTTTTCTTACCCGGGATCAGCTGCTTATGCATCCATGAAGGGCGCGGTTGAAGTACTTACCCGTTATCTCGCCAAAGAGCTGGGATCACGTGGCATTGCTGCAAACATAGTGGCACCGGGTGCCATCGAAACAGACTTTGGTGGTGGTCATGTACGTGATAACAAAGAGTTGAACCAGCAGATAGCCAACAGCACGGCATTGGGCAGGGTAGGGCTGCCGGATGATATCGGTGGAGTGGTGGCCTTCTTATGTACCGATGAGGCCAGGTGGATAAACGGACAGCGCATCGAGGTATCTGGCGGTATCCATCTGTAAGATCATGCTGCTGTAGAGAGATATCTTACCAGCCTTCGCTTGGCCACTGGCAACAATGTTTCATCGTAAGGGAAGCTGAGATCTGTTTCTATCGAGTATACGGCAGGGTTAGGAAGATCGCGGCGCAGCTTTAATAACTCTGACTTGATATTCTCGTAACTGTTGGCAATATTGCGTGTCCACTGATCCAGGAACTCCGTTCTGATGGCGCGGAATTTCTCATCGTGCTTTTCAAAGATGCTAAGCTTGTACTGGTACACACGGGTATTGCGGTAGCTGCCTTCGCTGAGAAAGAAATATCCTTCGTTACTGTCGAGCGGCACCAGGCCAACAGGAAAGATCGTCAGCTTCTCTTCCACAAATTCATAAATAGCCGTTCCACTGCTGATGGTGGTTTTTATCTCGTCGGCTGAATAATTGATGATATCTTCCAGTTCCTGCATCATTTCATCATCTTCAATGATCTGCTCATAAAGCAATTGCAGTTGCCGGATCTGGATACCCGTGAGTTTTTTAGGGAATTGTTCCTGCAGGTATTTTTTATTATTGCGCAGCGCCATCAGGTTATTGTAATGAAAGATCACCTCTGATAGCTGTGGGTAGAGCTTGTTTTCGTTGAAATACTTGTTGACTTCTTTCAAATAGGCCAGCAACGTGTATTTCTTCAGTTCAAAATCCACGTAGCCTTCGGCAAACCAGGTTTCGGAAAGTGTTTTCATAACCGGGGTATTTAAGTGAGTTCTTATCTGAATTTACGAAAAATTAATATCACTTGCAAGTTGTACAGGGTGGCCAGGGTTATTTTTGTTAACTTCAGGAAGCACCTAAAACAACCTGCATGAAATCCATTTTATCTTTTTTCCTCATCAGCCTGCTGGCGAGTTGCACGCATACCTATTATGTAGTAAGACATGCGGAGAAAGCCACTCCATCACATGGGCCTGCCATGAATACCCCCAATGATCCACCGCTCAGCGCTACCGGATTGCAACGCGCGGAAGCATTGAAGCATGTACTGTCCGATAAGAATATCCGCTATATTTTTTCCACCAATACCATTCGCACCCGGTCTACGGCACAGCCCATCAGTGATCTCACGGGTGTGAACATTCAAACCTATGGCCCCAGGCCTGATACTGCCTTCATTCAGCAATTAAAAAAAATCAAAAAGAATACGCTCATTGTAGGGCATAGTAATACCATCGATGATATTGCGAATATGCTGGCAGGAGAGAACAAAGTGGAGGGCGATCTGCCGGAGTCTGTGTATGACCAGTTGTTTATTATCAGGTATAAAAATGGGGGGAAAAAGATAGAATTCGCGAGGGTAAGTTTCTAATTTCCGCAATGTTTTTGAAGGATTTCAACTAACTTATAAACTGTGGTTGAAGACTCTTCCCCGGCTGGATTTTTATGTGATAATGCAGAATAGATTCTTTTAGCTCTGTCAATAGCAAGTTGTTGACGGGATTTACTGACTTTAGGGTCTTTACCCTGCAGGACTTCAAAAAGATCCTTAGAGATTATTTTGCCTTTTCGAGCTTCATATTTCTGTTTCAACGGGCTTAAATACCTGTTTATTTTTTATGGTAATCATTACGATCGATTTTGCCGCCCTGATGATCTTCAAAATGAAGGATCAGCCAATACTCGAATGCCTGATTTGAATAGGCTATCTGGATATTGTTCAATGCAGCATTTTAATAAAAAAAGCTGCCCCTTACCGAGGCAGCTATATAGCAAGTAACACAAACATTATCTACACTGTTCTCGCCGGATCGAACCCTTCCAGTTCTTTGGCCACGGCATTCAGGAAGGTGGCGCCGAGCGCTCCATCGATGATGCGGTGATCATAACTCATGCTCAGGTACATCATATGCCTGATGGCAATGCTGTCGCCCTGCTCCGTTTCAATTACAACCGGACGTTTCTTGATGGCGCCTACTGCCAGGATCGCAACCTGCGGCTGGTTGATAATGGGGGTTCCCATCAGGCTGCCGAATGTGCCTACATTGGTCAGGGTAAAAGTGCCGCCCTGTGTATCATCGGGTTTCAGCTTGTTGTTGCGGGCTGCATTGGCCAGTCCGTTCACCTGTTTGCTGAGACCTACCAGGTTGAGCTGGTCTGCATTTTTGATCACAGGCACGATCAGGTTACCGGAGGGCAGTGCTGCGGCCATACCGATATTGATATCTTTCTTAACGATGATCTTATTTCCATCCAGGCTGCTGTTGAGCCATGGGTATTTCTTCAGGCAGCGAACGATGGCTTCCACGAAGAGCGGTGTGAATGTGAGTTTCTCACCTTCTCTCTTTTCAAATTCTTTCTTCACTTTCTCTCTCCAGAGCACCATATTGGTAACGTCTGCTTCCGTAAAGCTGGTCACATGCGGGCTGGTATGCACACTGCGCACCATATGCTCTGCAATGAGCTTGCGCATGCGGTCCATCTCGATGATCTCAACATTGCCGGAGTAAGAAGGAGTGTGGTTGTCGCCGGAAGTGGTGATCACATTTGCCTGGGTGGCAGGTTGTGAAACAGCCGGGCGATGCTCCGTTACCGTTGCGGGAGCAGCAACCGGTTTGCCGGAATTCCTTGCTTCCACATAGGCCAGAATATCTTTCTTGGTTACGCGGCCTTCATTGCCGGAACCGGGGATGTTTTCCAGTTCGCTCATGCTGACACCTTCGCCTGCGGCGATATTGAGCACGAGGGGGGAATAGAAGCGGTTGGCGGTACCATTCCCGGCAGGTCTTGCTGCAGGAGCTGTAGCCGTTTGAGTGGCAGCGGGCGCAGTTTCAACGGCAGCAGCAGCGGAAGTGGTGCTGGCAGCCGGAGTAACAGGTGCTTTACCGGCATTGGCAGGCTCGGCAGCACCGGTGCGGATGCGTGCGATCGGGGTCCCGATAGGCACCACATCATTTACATTGAACAGGATCTCTTCAATCACACCTTCAGCAGTGGATGGAACTTCACTGTCTACCTTATCGGTAGCGATCTCCAGGATGGTCTCATCCATTTTCACCGGGTCTCCGGGTTGTTTGTGCCACTTGAGAATGGTGGCTTCCATGATACTTTCACCCAGTTTAGGCATTATTAAGTCAACAACTGCCATAGTTGATCGGAGGTTTTATTGTTTAGTTGATTCTTGGTTTGATCTGATGACGGGCCAAAGGTAATGATTTTGCTAACAACTGTTCGCACTTACCGGCTGGCGATAAACTTTCTCAGCAGGTTGAGGGCGTTAATGGCCGTCATTTCTATATTCCGGGCCCTGTCGAACCTGAAATGAAATAATTGTGTAACGATCTCATCCTTATTTCCTGCCGCTACCCATACTGTTCCCACGGGTTTGGCCTCTGAGCCGCCGCCGGGGCCCATGATGCCGCTGGTGGCCAGGGCAAAATCAGTATTGAGGGTAAGCAGGGCACCCTGCACCATCTGTTTCACCGTCTGTTCGCTTACGGCCCCCTCCTGCACCAGGGTATCGTGAGACACTTTCAGCAGGTTTTCCTTCACTTCATTGGCATAACTCACAACCGATCCCCTGAAATACTCACTGCTTCCGGAAATACTGGTGATCAGGTGCGCAATATAGCCACCAGTACAGCTTTCAGCCGTTGCCAGAGTGCTGTTGGTCCGCTTCAGCAGATCCCCAACCACCTGTTGCAGGGGCTTGTCCTCATCCACCACCATATGCGCAGCCACCAGTGTTTTAAGTTTGCTGAACTCCGTATCCAGTTCTTTTTCCAGCTGCTCTTTGCTGCCGCCAGACCCTGTGATCCGCAGCCGCACCATACTATAGTGTGGAAGATACGCCAGTTTTATATGAGAAGGAAGCGCTGCCTCCCAATCTTTGATCATCTCTGCCAGGAAAGATTCGCCTACACCGGCCGTAAGCAAGGTCCGGTGGCTGATGAACGGCATGGTGAAATGCTGCTGCAGCCTGGGTAGTACTTCTTTCAGCATCAGTCCCTTCATTTCATGCGGTACGCCCGGCAATGATACATATATCCTGCCATCTTTCTCAAACCACATGCCCGGCGCTGAGCCGCGTTCATTGAACAGTACGGTACATACATCGGGTACATCTGCCTGTTCCAGGTTGCGCTGGATGATGGGCCTGTTGTATACTTTCTCAAACAGGTATCTGATATGTTCAAGTGTGCGCTGATCGGTCACCATCTTTCCTCCGAAATATTCATTCAGCACCTGTTTGGTGATATCATCAGCAGTGGGGCCGAGGCCTCCGGTCATGATGATGATCTGGCAATCCTTCGCCTGTTCATCCAGTGCATGAACGATCTCCTGTTTCAGGTCGCCAACCGCCACTCTTCTTTTCAGCCATACGCCTGTTTTGTTGAGTTCCTGCGCCATCCATGGACTATTGGTATCCGTTACCTGTCCGATCAGTAGTTCATCTCCGATTGTGATGATTGATGCAAATACCTGTTGCATAGATTTGGAAATTGGGTTCAAAGGTAGTCACAAATCTGTATTTTCATGTTGTAATCGAACATCGCATGAAGAAGATCCTCTATGTTAGCGCCTGCCTGATTTTATGCATGCGGCTGAGCGCCCAGTCCGTGCCGCAAAAGCTGGAAGAAGCCATCGTTCAGATGGAAGCTGATCCTGTTTTCAAACATGCCATCATCAGTCTTTGTGTAGTGAATACTACAACCGGAGAACCCGTGTTCGGAAGGCAGGAACAAACCGGACTGGCACCCGCCAGCACACAGAAATTATTCACCAGTGCTGCGGCCTATGAATTACTTGGACCAACATTCCGTTTCTATACCACCATTGCCCGTGATCAACCCGTTCTACAGGGCGTGCTCAATGGCGACCTCTTTGTAGTGGGGGCGGGCGACCCCACGCTCGGCAGCTGGCGTTGGGCCGGCACCAAAGAGAGAGCAGTGATGGACCGCATCATCACCATCCTCAAACAGCAGAAGATCCATACCATCAAAGGAAATTTATGGATCGATGATCAGTCCTATACCAGTGACCCGCTGCCCGGCGGCTGGATCTGGACGGATATGGGAAACTATTACGGCGCAGGATGCTGGGGCCTCAACTGGTACGAGAACCAGTACGACCTCACCTTATCGGCCGGTGATTGTTGTGGCGGGCTCACCACAGTTAAGAGTATCAGCCCTTCGATCCCCAACTTCACACTTGTAAATGATATCAGGGTGGGGAAGAAGGGGAGTGGTGATAACGGTTATATTTTTTCCGCTCCTTACAGCAACAAAGCCTATACTTCGGGCACCATTCCCGCCAATGAAAACAATTTCACTATTTCCGGTTCCATGCCGCAGCCAGGGGCTGTATTCGGAGAAATGCTGAAGAAGCAATTGCTGCAGTCCGGTATAAAATTCAGTGGCAAAGTGCAGACGAATTCCGGCGCATACCTGCAAAAGCAGCCTGTTCATAAACCCACAGCCCTGCTGGATTCCATCGCTTCTCCCACCTTGGACAGCATCAATTACTGGTTCCTTCAGAAGAGTGTGAATTTATATGGCGAGGCGCTGCTGAAAAGGATCGCCTTCGCGAAAAATGGAAATGGAAATACAGATGATGGCGCCAGCCTGCTCCGCGAATTCTGGCAATCGAAAGGCATTGAAAAAGGGGCAGCCAATATCATGGATGGCAGTGGCCTTTCGCCACAGAACCGTGTTACCACGGATGCCCTGGTACGGGTATTGCAGTTTGCGAAGGACAGACCCTGGTTCAGCAGCTTCCAGTATTCATTGCCGTTATATAATGGAATGAAGATGAAAAGCGGAAGCATCGGTGGCTCCCGGGCATTTGCGGGTTATCATACGGCAAAGGATGGAACGAAGTATACCTTCGCTATTATCATCAATAATTACAATGGGGGATCGGGAGAAGTGGTGAAGAAGATCTACCGGGTGCTGGACATTCTGAAGTAGGTACAAAAAAAAGAAAAACATCCATGGGCGATGTTTTTCAAAGGACTTTTTTGGAAACGGTTTTTCCAGGGTCCGGTTTCTCTACTGGTCTTTTAGGAATTGGATCGGTCTTTCTGGATTTTTGGATTCCGGTCTTTCGGATTCAGGATCTGGATTTGGTCTGTTTTTCAGATATTGGATGCTGCAAAGAAAATCTCTTCAGGCAATTTATGCAATAGTTTGATGATTAACTAAATATTAATTCAGTTTTTTCTTCCGGGCCTCCACTAGGCATTGCCGTTAAAGAAAGGTGCCAGTTTTTCGCGAAGCAGGGCAGGCATCACAGTCTTTTCACGGGTGCCGGCGTCCAGGAAATATAAAACAACATGCCCCACCGTTAGCAGTTTGCCTGATTCATTGAACACTTCCTGGTGGAATTCTATCCGATGGTTTTCCGGTAATTCTTTCAGCGTGGTTTTCACGGTCAGTAGATCGTCATAATGAGCCGGCCGCAGGAAATTGAATTTGATTTCCACGATGGGCATGATCACGCCCATTGCTTCCATGTCTTTATACGTGAAACCCAGTGACCTGATAGATTCGGCCCTGGCTACTTCAAAGTACTGGGCATAGTTGCCGTGGTAAACCACATCCATCTGATCGGTTTCAGCATATCTTACGCGGATAGGAGTTGTTGTAATGTACATAATCCGGGATCTTAATTGCCAGTCATTCCATCAACACTGATCTTGCCGGGGCCTACTATCAGGATAGCAAGATAGCCACCAAGGAAGAGCGCCGCCATTTCACCTTCTCCGAAGATCAATCCTTTGTGCGCACTGAAGAGGGCCACACAGAGTACAATGATCACAGGAATTGCCGCAAAACGGGTGAATAATCCAATCACCACCAGGGCGGCACAGATCACTTCCGCAAATACCACCAGGCCGAGAGTTGGGCCCTGTCCGATCCCGAAAACGCTCATGAACTTGGGTTTGATGGCAGAAAAGTGCATCAGTTTCTGGTAACCGTGATTGATCATCAAAACGCCGAAAACGAGGCGCATCAGAAGGGTTGCGAAGTTGAAAGATCCGGTTGTGTAGTTGGTTGACATCAGTTTACTCATGGGATGATTTTTTTCAGTTTTCAAAAGTAGTGGTTTTGTATTTGCAATACATAATGAAAAAGAAAAGTTAAACCTCCCACTTATCCACAGGTGTTTGGAACGATGTTTGGTTGAAGGTAAAATATTTAGAATCTTTACCACGTTACAATAGTGATTTACACTGTTGTCCTCTATTTCAAACGGATATTGGAATGAAAAAAATTACAGCCTTTTGCGTTCTGGCTCTTTCCATTCAAGGTTCTATTGCCCAGCAAACGAGATTTATCAATGACCCGCAGGGTACATTCAAGCAGGCAAAGGAATTTTTCCAGCGCGAACAATACAGTCTTGCCTATCCTTTACTGAAAGATCTTCAGTTGCAGCTGCGCGATCAGGATCGTACAGATAAAGCCATTACAGCCCAGGAAATAAAATATTACACCACCGTTTGCGCCCTCAAACAGAATGAGCGCGGTGCGGTGGAAAAAGCGCGGGACTTCATTGACCTGGAAGACAATAGCGCCCGTGTTCAGATGATGAGCTTCCACCTGGCCGAGTATTATTTCCGGCAGGGGGATTATGCCAAAGCGCTCGGGCAGTATGAGGCCACCAACATCGAGAACCTCAGCAACCGCGAGATCGCCGATCTTAAATTCCACCAGGGGTATGCCTACTTCAACGCCAAACAGTTCGATAAGGCTAAACCCTTGTTCGATGCCATCAGGCAGATGAAGGATGATCCCAATTACCTGGATGCGAATTATTACTACGGTTTCCTCGCTTTCAACGACAAAGAATACCGCAAAGCACTCGACGCCTTTGCCGTGGTGGAAGACCATCCGGAGTACGGACAGGTTGTGCCTTATTATATCGCCAATATCCATTACGCACTGGGGCAGAAAGACAAAGCCCTGGAGTATGCAGAGAATAAACTCAAAAGAGGCAATCTCTATTACGACCTCGAAATGCGTCAGATCGTAGGCCATGCTTACTTCGAAAAAAAGGAATATGCGAAGGCATTGCCCTACCTCGAAACCTACGTGAACAAGTCCGACAAAGTAAGAAAGGAAGACCTGTACGAGCTCAGCTATTGTTACTACCAGGCGAAGAATTACAATAAAGCAATCGACGGTTTCAAACAGATCAGCGGCAACCAGGATTCCCTGGCGCAGAACGCCATGTACCTTCTCGGTGATGCCTACCTGAAAACCGATCAGAAGGCCAATGCCCGCAATGCCTTCTTCATCTGCGCTACCAATGGCAGCAATGAAAAGCAGAAAGAGATCTCCAGCTTCAATTACGCCAAGCTCTCTTTTGAACTGGGCTACCAGGATGTGGCGCTAACCGAGCTCCAGAAATTCCTGGCCACCTATCCCAATTCGGAATACAATGCAGAGGCCCGCGAGCTGCTCATCAACGTGCTGGCCAATACCAATAATTACAAGGATGCCCTCACACTGATCGAAGGAGTAAAGAACCCTTCGCCCAATGCCAGAAGGCTTTATCCCAAAATACTTTACGGTCGAGCTACGGAACTGATCAACGATGGCATGCTGGTGACCGCCAATGAACTGCTCACCCGCGCTGAAGCCATGCCTGACAATGCCAGCGTATTGTCGCTGCTCCAGTTCTGGAAAGGCGAGATCGCCTACCGTCTCAATAAAACAGACGACGCCATCCGGTATTATTTCGAGTACCTCAAATCAGGAACTGTTGCCGGCGAAGCAAGCCCGGTGAATGCAAAGTATAATCTCGGTTATGCCTACCTGAAAAAAGAGAATTACAAACAGGCCCTCGGTTTCTTTGAGCAGGTGGTGACAACGCCCAGGCTCAACTCCACGCCACTGGAACAGGATGCTTACGTTCGAGCGGCTGACTGTTACTATATGAGCAGGGAATACAAGAAATCGCAGGAAATGTACAATAAAGTGCTGGACTTCTCCTGGCCACAAAGTGATTACGCCACTTTCCAGAAAGCAATGATAGCCGGCGTGAACAGTGGTAAAGAAAAGATCACGTTGCTCAGCGGCATCAGCAGGAAATATCCTTCCTCCTCACTGGTGAGTGATGCCAATATGGAGATTGCCGGTACCTACCTGGCCAGCGAGCAGTTCCGCGAAGCCATTCCATACCTTAAGAACGTGATCTCGGATCCCAACTCTTCCCTGAAGCCAAAGGCTTATCTGAAACTTGGTATAGCTTATTATAACCTTGATAATAACACTGAATCGCTGAACCAGTACACAGCTGTGATCAAACAGTTCCCTAATTCCGCCGAAGCGGATGCGGCCCTGGAAAATGCCCGCACTATTTATGTGGAGCAGGGCAAGACCGGCGATTACGTGAACTTTGCACGCAGCATGGGCAAGGAAGTTAGCAGCACCCAGGAAGAGGAACTGGCCTACCAGGCTGCTGAAGTGCAGTTCAACAACGGTAACTTCTCCGCTGCCGCCAAAGCATTTGAAGATTATGTGACCAGGTTCCCTGATGGTAAACATTCCCTGGAAGCATTGTATTATAAGAGCGAGATCTATTTCAACGCTAAAGACTGGGCCAAAGCAGCCGCCGGATACGAGATTCTCGCAGACCGTGTACCGCACAAGTATGGTGAGAAATCCCTGCTCAATGCAGCCCGGCTGAACTTCTTCGACCTGAAGAAATACGATAAGGCCGAGATCTATTTCAAGAAGCTGAAAGATTTTGCCACTTCACAGGAGAACAAGCTCGAAGCCATGCGTGGCCTGCTCCGCAGCCAGTACCAGTTACAGAAATGGAGCGATGCAGTTGAGAACGCACGTGATCTCCTCAATCAGAAAGGTATTGGTACGGATGATAAAACGATGGCGAATATGGCCATTGCCAAATCTTACCAGAACAATAACCAGTGTGATCAGGCCATTACTCAGTTCCGTACTGTTGTATCACTCAGCAAATCGGCTTACGGCGCAGAAGCACGGTACGAAGTAGCAAACTGTCTGTTTACCGAAGGCAGGATGAAAGATGCCGAAAAAGCGGCTTTTGAAGTGATCAACAAAGCCGGCTCTTACGAGAACTGGGTCACCAAAGCATATATCCTGCTGGGAGATATCTACTTCAAGCAACAGGATTACTTCAATGCCAAGGCCACTTTCCAGAGCGTAGTGGAGAATGCGCGTATTGAAGAACTGCGCCAGGAAGCACAACGCAAACTGGATCAGACCATCATCGAGGAGAAGAAAAACAGCAAGATCAACAACTGATTACAATGAAAAGAACTAACATAGCCATCTTATCATTCATCGCATTCTGTTCGGTAGCTCCGCGTGCGGCAAACGCGCAGGACAGTACCAAACGCAAATCCATCGACATCACCAGCACCTTCAAACCGGTACTGAGGGAAGCGGCCAAGATCAATTTCAACGCGGCTCCGCCGGCAGTGGATACATCCAGGCCAAGGATGAATTATTCCATTCCCGTGCAGAATCTTTTCTTCACCTATCAACCGGCTGAGCTGAAGCCTGTGGCCCTGCAGATGGATTCCATCGGCGCCTGGCAGTACAGCAATTTCATCAAGGTGGGCATCGGCAACGTGCACCAGCCTTATGTAAAAGCCGGCTTCAGTTTCGGTGATTTCAAGAATACCTACTTCAATGTTTTTGCAGATCATTATACCAGCAAGGGCAGTCTTGATTTTCAGAAGAACAGCATGACCAGCGTTGGCGCGGCCATGACCTACAAAACCAACAGCAACCTGGAAGTGAATGCCCGCCTCGGTTTTAAGAGCGATGACTATTACCTCTACGGCTACGAGCCCAAAACGCTCGTATTTTCCAAAAAGGACCTTCGTCAGCGTTTCCAGACCATCGAAGGCAGGGTAGACCTGCGTAATATAGAGCCTACCGAGTTCGGGCTCAACTATCATCCCAACCTCAAAGTGAGCGCTTTCTCCGATAACCGGGGTAACAAAGGCAAAGAAACCAATACGGTGCTGAACCTGCCGCTGGAAAAGACTTTCGGGGAAGACTTCGTCTTTCACCTGGGTGCTACTGCCGACCTGACCAGGTATGACCGCGATGAGCATACAGGCCTTGGTATCTCTGCCCTCCAGCAAAGCAATAACCTTTATATGGTGAATGCCGCGCTGCAATACAAATCAGACAATCTCTTCATCCAGGGCGGGATCATCCCCAGCTGGGAGCAGAAGAACTTCCATATGCTGCCCAATATCATGGCGGATATCACTACCAACGACAAGCAGTTCACCCTGCAACTCGGATGGATCGGTTATTATGAAAAAGGATCCTACCAGCGTTTTGCCAGCATCAATCCCTGGCTGGCGCAGCCGGACAGCATGCTGAATACCCGTGTGGAGGAAAGATATGCCGGTCTGAAAGGCTCAGTGGGCAACCATTTCAGCTATTCAGCGAAATTCGGTTTGTTGACATATCGCAATTCTCCGTTGTTTGTGAATGATGACGGGGACGGCAAGACCTTCCTGATCCATTATGAGCCGAAGTTCAATGCCATCCGTCTGCATACGGAAGCCGCCTACAATGTAGGTGAAACCTTCGGCGCCAATGCCGGTTTCACTTTCAACAAGTATTACAACCTTGAAGTGGAGCAGAAAGCATGGGGTATGATACCGGTAGAGCTCAATGCCGGTCTGCACTGGCAGGCTATGAAGGACCTGATGCTGCGCACAGAGTTCTGGCTCTGGGACGGCGCCCGTTACCTGAAACACGGCGATGCCTTCAAGAGTAAGGCTGGCTTTGATCTGAACGCGGGAGCGGAGTTTCGTATTACCCGTAATCTTAATCTCTGGGTGCAGTTCAACAATATCCTCAACAACAAATACCAGCGCTGGAATCAGTACGAAGTGTTTGGGTTTAACCTGTTGGGAGGTATTACTTATTCGTTCAACCAGAAATGATTTTGATCATTCAACAAAATGCTGTTGTTTCGCAACTTTAAACAACGTCACATGACGGAAGTGCTGACCAGTTACTTATTACAGAACAAAAGCCTGTCCATCCCTGGTCTGGGTACCATCTATATTGAGCGTATCCCGGCACAGACTGACTTTGTGAATAAGCGGATCCTTCCTCCCGGATATCATTTCCGGTTCGACAAATACTTTGATGCTCCTGATAAGGAGTTCTTCACTTACCTGGCGCGCGAGAAAGACATGGCCGATTACGAAGCCATCAAATGGTACAATGAATGGGCATATGAGCTGCGCAGCCGCCTCCGCCATGATGCCGAAGAGTTCTGGCCGCATGTAGGTACTTTCAGAAAAGACCCTTCGGGTGAAATATCCTTCCAGTCGGCAGGTGCCATTCCTACTTATGAGGAACCGACCTCAGCAATCAGGATCGTTCGCACGCATACGCATGCAACCATGCTGGTGGGTGACCGGGAAGTGACCAAAGAGATCATTCATCAGGACGGAGAGAATTTTTCTGAAGAGAACGTTTACCGCGAAAAGGACAGCTGGTGGATCTATGCCATCATTATCGGCGCTATCGCCCTGAGTGCAGCTTTTTTCCATTTCTATAAGAACGGATTCAATTTATCTTCACTGGGTAACCAGCAACGCATTGAAATCAGTAAATAATCAAGGTCTGCCCAGTAGCTCGCCTCTGGCGAGTTACTGCTATTGGTTCGCCTCTGGCGCACAACGTGTCGCCGGCAGGCGACGGAATATAAGTTACTCGAGCACGCGAGCGACTGGCGACACTCTGCTATAATTAAAAAAAACCTTTTCTTTGCAACCTGGTTTTCAAAAAATGGATCCTGTAATCAATTATACAAACTGCCCCGTCTGCGGCGCGTCTACTATCCGGGAAGCGCTCACTGCCACAGATTATACCGTTTCCGGAAAGGCTTTCAGCATCTGGGAATGTGCTTCCTGTACGCTCCGTTTTACCCAGGCTGTGCCTGACGAAGCGCATATCGGACCTTTCTATAAAGCAGACAGCTATATCTCTCATACCAATACCAGCAAGGGGTTGGTGAACCGTTTGTACCATACGGTAAGGAATATCACGTTGCGCAATAAACGCAAACTGCTGCAGTCAGCCACCAACAGAACAACCGGTCAGTTATTGGAAATCGGCGCAGGCACTGGCACTTTTGCATCTTTCATGAAACGCAGCGGATGGCAGGTGATAGGACTGGAGCCTGATCCGGCTGCCAGGCAGATCGCCAAAGAGGTAAATGGCATCGCCCTCCTGGATACCAGTGAACTCTTTGAGCTTCCTTCCGAACATTTTGATGTGATCACCATGTGGCATGTACTGGAACATGTACACCGCTTGCATGATTATATGGATCAGCTGAAACGACTCCTCAAGCCCGGTGGTGTTCTGCTGATTGCCGTGCCCAATTATACCAGCTTCGATGCACAACTCTATGGTCGCTTCTGGGCTGCTTACGATGTTCCGCGTCACCTCTATCATTTTTCGCCCGCGTCTATGCGCACCCTGCTGAAGCAGCATCACCTGCGCCTTGAAACCATCGAACCCATGTGGTTCGACAGCTTCTATGTAAGTATGCTCAGTGAAAAATACAAGAACGGGAAAGCCAGCCTGGTAAAAGGTTTCATCAATGGGTTTCGTTCCAATATGAAAGCGGGGAAAGGAAATAATGCGCGCTGCAGCTCCCTCATTTATGTGATCAGGCCCTGATCATTGATGCAGCACGATCTCGTGCATCTCTGACCATCTCTTACCCGTGATCATCATCCTGCCGGTGGCGGCATCCCAGGCAATACCATTCAATTCGCGGTAACCCGACTGTTTTTTGTCTGCTTCTTTCTGCAGCATATCCAGGTCGATGGTACCTGTAACGTAACCCGTTGCGGGATCGATCACCAGGATGGTGGTAGTGAGCCACCTGTTGGCATAGATCTTTCCGTTGGCATATTCCAGCTCATTCAGGTTGTTGAGAGGCCCGCGATTGTCGCGCACAGAAATCTTTCTGACCAGTGTAAGCGAATCCGGATCGAGGAAATAGAGCCTGTCCGTTCCATCACTCATGATGATATGGGACGAATCATGGGTTAGCCCCCAGCCTTTCTTTTCAATGGAAGGCAGCTTGAAGCTACGCAGCAGTTTGAAGTTTTGTTGCACATCATACACGAACCCGATACCATTATCAAGAGTGAGCCAGTATAATTTGTTCTTGAAGAAAGTGATGCCTTCCGCAAAGTATTTCCTGCGATCCAGCAATACCCTCGGATCATTCCTGCCAGTTTTAGTATTCACCACGCCAACAACAGACGGGTAGGGGCTTTCAGTCATATTGCCGCCTGAGGACTCCCATAACTCGCCCTGGAAATATTCCAGCCCTTCCGTAAAGTAAGCGGTATCATGCGGATAGCTGGCATGCACAGTATATCCGATGACGGCAGGTGTTGCCGGTCCGGAAGAACCTGTTCTCCCGGTATCGGAGGTTCTTGCTGTTTCCGGGTTGAAACAGCTGTTGAGCAGTAACAGCAGTGCAATCATACAGCGGCTGCCCCTTTTCATTTATTATTGAAGTTTGATCTCGTACAATTTGGGCCACTTCTTACCGGTAATGAAGATCTTGCCATTGGTATTATCGAATGCGATACCATTGAGCACATCCGCCTGTGGATACGCGCCACGGGCTTCATTCACCAGGTTATTCATGTCCATCTGCGCCACCACTTTTCCACTGGCCGGATCGATCTTCAGAATATATGGTGTTTCCCACTGGTTGGCATAGATGAATCCATTGATATATTCCAGTTCATTGATATTGGGAACAGGGCCGTTGTGGTCGTTCACACTCACTATATTCTGCAGCTTCATGGAATCAGGACTGTAATAATAGATCTTATTGCTGCCATCGCTCATGATCAGGTTAGTGCCATCATTGGTGAGGCCCCATCCTTCGGTATTGTAACTGAATTCCCTGATCTTCCTGAAATCGGGCATTTGGTATACAAAACCTTTCTTCGACTGCCAGGTGATATAATAGGCCTTATCATTGAGGATGGTCATGCCTTCTCCGAAATGTTCTTTTTCCAGTCTGGCTTTTGGAGTGGCTTTTCCGGTAGACAATTCCACCGGGCCGATCCAGGAGCCATTATTGGGAATGCCTTCGGGGCTTCCGGTGGATTCATACAGCTGGCCGCCGTAAATGGCCAGTCCCTGTGTAAAACTGAGGGTGTCATGCGTGTAAGCATTCACCACAGTAAAGGGGATCCTGGGAGTGGCTGCTTCCGCATTGGTTCCTTCAGGGGCGGTTGACTCTCCGGAATTGTTACAGGCGCCAATAAATGTGCTGAATAATAAAATGCTATAAAAAGTTTTTTTCATCATATGAAAATGGATCTGTGCATTCAAAAATACTCTTTGTAAACCAGAAAAAAAGTGAAAAATCCGCATTACAGCATGGATACGTATATACCCACAAGGTGGTACTTGCAATTTCCGGAAACTTTTATTTGTTTTACATCATCAAACCGGTTGTGACCATCTCCAATATCCCTCCTAATATTATCTATGGTCATTCTGATCCTTCCGGTTCTTTCTTAAAAATTCATTCCTGTGTATCAGCCAGCCAGTTGCGGGCAGCAAAATTGCAATGCTCCTTCTGTTATCCTTACCCCTGGTAGTTATCCTGCCGCAGGTTTTCCGTTTTGTTGAATATTTGTTTCGTACCTGTTGCCAGGATCAGCTGCCTCACAAGAAAGCTGTGCTAATGAAACATTTATTACTTGCCTCCTGTTGCTTGCTTTTACTGCTCACCCAGGCCGATGCTCAACGTGCTTGTGGTGCTCATACTTTTCTCCAGCAGGCAAGCCGTCAGCAACCATCCCTGGCAAAGCCCATCATTCCATCACCATCATTATTACAGGTAAATTCCGATAATACCGGAGAGTTGCCGCTGATCCGCATTCCGGTAGTAGTGCATGTGCTTTTCAATAACGAGCAGCAGAATATTTCCGAAGCGCAGATCCGTTCACAGATAGACGCGCTGAACCGCGACTTTCGCAAACTTAATTCCGACACAGCCTATATTCCCACTGGCTTTCAGCAACTCTCCACTGACTGCCGCATCGAGTTCCAGTTAGCAACTACGGATCCTGCGGGCCGTGCTACCAAAGGCATCGTCCGAAAGCAGACCCGCATCCGGGCCTTCGCTATCGACGACGCCATCAAGGCCACCGCTTATGGTGGCAGCGATCCCTGGGATGCTGCCAGCTACCTCAACATCTGGGTAGCGCCGCTCTCCCGTGGGCTGGTTGGTTTTGCCAGTCCTCCCGGCATCCGCAAGGACCTCGACGGCGTGGTGATTTCCTTCACTGCATTCGGCACTACCGGTACCGCTCAGCCGCCATACAATATGGGGCGCACCACCACCCACGAAGTGGGCCACTGGCTTGGGCTGCGTCATATCTGGGGGGATACGGATTGCGGCAACGATTATGTTGACGACACTCCTCCACAAAGCAGTAGCACCATCGGTTGCCCTTCCGGTGTGATCTCCACCTGCAACAACGGACCTAACGGTAATATGTACATGAACTTTATGGACTTCACAGATGACGCCTGTATCAGTATGTTCACACCAGGCCAGCGTGCTGTGATGCGCAGTCTTTTTGAGCAGCATGGGCCGAGGCAATCGCTCCTTCAATCGACTGGCCTGACTGCTCCGTTATATCCTGCATTACCTGAAGAATTCCTTCCTGCACCTGAGAGTATCCGCCTGTATCCCAATCCTGCCGTGAGTTTTGTGCAGCTTGAGTCTGATGTGGCTATCGATGGCCATTCTGTGCTGGTGCAGAATGCTGCTGGTCAGGTGGTGATGAATACCATAGTTACTTATGGAGGAAAGATAAAATTGAGTGGATTGAAAGCGGGGTTGTACTTCATCAAAGTTGGAAATGGAAAGGTGATGAAGGTGTTTAAGAAATCATGAGTTTATTGATATCGCATTTGATTTATTGGTCGTATGCCGGATGAGGGATATGATAACAGGGCTGTAAAACATACCCACACCTGGTTGTTCTTTGATGGGCTTTTGTGGGGTATGTTAGGGCTGTTGTGCAAATCTGGGCTTGAGGATCGTATGTTTTGAAGGCCCCGTTACCATGTCCTTCACCGGCTCTGGCACTATGGAGGTACGGCATCTACTTCCATTCTCGTATGTTTTCCCTGCTTCCATTTACTCAACCTGACTGAACTTTTACCTCCTTTCCCCACTCTCAATGCCGATCATTGGGCCAATTCAACCAACAATAATTGCGCGCCGCAATGAGCGGCAAATTGCGCAGTTGCTCTTATCGGCAAATATTGGGAGAAATAAAATTGTCAAACAAACAGCGCGCTTAATTGCTGCACATCCAGCGTGCCCATGGCAAAAGGGGTATGGAAAAATGGCCTTCAAAACATAAGCGAAGAAGTCAGGCTCTGTACTACCGCCCAATCTTTCCAACTCAAACCTCAATACCACCACAAAAAGGTGCGGTTTGTTTTGCAGCCAACTTTTTCATACCCCTTTTGCCACAAAACAAAAACAAAACAGCAATCAACCCTGCATTTTGTTTGCGACCTCTTCTCCTACCAACGCCGACAGCGCAACGCCCATTCCGCTCATTCGTACCGCGCAAAACACGCCGGATGAGAGTTCTTCAATGATTGGCATCTTCTCACTTCCCATCCCCATGATACCGGACCATCGATCGGTTATAGTGAACGGCTGATCTGGAATAAGGATGGTTTTCAGGAAGCTTTCCAGTTCATGCTGGATAGTGTTGCTGATATCCATGTCTGTGGTGGTTTCTTCTTCAAAGGCTTTGTTGCGGGCACCGCCAAGCAGGATGCGGTCGCCGAGGTCGCGGAAATAATAGAAGCCTTCATCGTAGTGGAAGCTGCCTTTGAAGCGGAGATTGTTGATGGGAGCTGTAACGATGATCTGTCCGCGGGCAGGAACGATATCCAGTTGAGGGAGCAGGTCGCGGGCAAAAGCGTTGGTGCAGATGAGGAGTTGTTGAGTATGAAAGCTGATGTCCTGCTGACCGTAAGGGGTGGGTATATTGGCATGGAGTTTTACTCCTTCCGGGCCTTTCTCGAAATGGGTAACAGTAGTGGCATTCAGAACGGTAACGCCAAGGGCCTGAACGCGCTGCAGCAGTTGCTGGCAGAGCATGCCTGAGTGGAGATGTCCTTCAAATTTATTCTCGATGAGATGGTTGGTATTGCTGAAGCCGAACTGTTTGATCTTTTTGCTGGCGAATTTGTAAGTGGGGGAAGAGCCAACGATGGGGGCGAGCTTTTCATTGAGCCAGTCGATATGCTCCTGGAGGCAGGTCTGGCCAGGGTCGTTGTGATGGGCAATGAGCTCGTAACCTTTGCTCCACTGGAAGCCGATGGCCTTCTCTCCGAGGATCTTACGGGTCCGCTGGAGGCCGCGGAAGCGCATGTCAACGAGTTGGAGCATACGGTCTTCGCCGGATTTATCGCGGTCGGCGATCAGTTCAGTAACACTGCCGAAACAGGCGAATCCGGCATTGCGGGTGGAGGCACCGGTGGGGATGATGCCGCGGTCGAGGATGGTGATGCGGGTGCGGGGATTGGCTTTCTTCAGGTGCCAGGCGCACCAAAGGCCAACGAGGCCGCTGCCGAGGATGATCACATCGGCGGGAGCGAAAAAACTTTCCTTTTCCCAGACAGATATTTGCATTGAATAAAGTTATTCGATAATATGCAGCCGGAAAAATGGAAAGTCAACGTCCAATTGAAAAACAAATCACAACCAGATGAAAAAGTATGTTTACCTGTTACCCCTCTGTTTACTGTTATTTACAGGCTGCGAATCAACCCAGCAGATCCTGAAGGACCTCGGTCAGACCGGAACAGGAACAGGCAGTACCACCGGCGGGCTTAGTACCAATGAGATCATTTCTGGCCTGAAAGAAGCGCTGGCTGTAGGCGCAGAACGCAGCTCCACCAAACTCTCCGCAATGGATGGATTCTTCAAGAATGCAGCTATCAAGATCCTGCTGCCGGAAGAAGCCCAGAAAGTGGAGAAGACCCTGCGCGACCTCGGCATGGGCAGTCTCGTAGACAAAGCCATTCTCTCCGTGAACCGGGCTGCTGAAGATGCTGCCAGCTCTGCTGCTCCCATCTTCATCAATGCCGTTAAGAGCATGACCATCAATGATGCGCTCGGGATCCTGAAAGGAAGCGATACCGCTGCCACTTCTTACCTGAAAGGCAAAACAACGATCGCACTCACAAACGCATTCAAACCCGTGATCGAAAAATCACTGGCCAAAGTGAATGCCACCAAGTTCTGGGGAGATGTGTTCACTGCGTACAATCAGTTTGCAACCAAAAAGATCAATCCCGATCTCTCTGGATTTGTTACGGAAAGAGCGCTGACCGGTATCTTCTACCAGGTAGGACTGGAAGAGAAGGCTATCCGCAAAGATCCTGTTGCGCGTACAACGGAGATACTGAAGAAAGTGTTCGGTAAGAACAGTTAATGGAGTTAACCTTAACGGATATACGAAAACCGCCTCCACAGGGAGGCGGTTTGTTTTACCATCAGTCCCGGTCCGGAACTATCACTACTTTACCACTATTTTCCGGGTGATGGTCTCACCGGTAGACTGGTGCCTGATGGTGAGAAAGTAGAGACCGCTTCTGAGTCTTTGCAGACTGTACTGGCTCGCAGACAGGTTTCTCACCGTCTGGATGGTTTTACCACTATTGTCTGTCAGCAGCAGGTCTTTCGATGCAGCATCATTGAAACTGATGCTGCAGTTGCCATCGGTTGAGGGGTTGGGATAGATGAGTACGGAGAGTGCTGTATTGTTGAGTGCGTTGATGATGATCACCTTGCTGAAGCTCTGCCTGCCATCGATATCGCGCTGCAGCAACCGGTATTGGGTTTGAGAGGCGGGTGCATGTTCATCTGTGTATTGATATTTCAGCAACTGGCTGCTGTTACCATCTTTTGTGGCGGCTGGTACTACTCCGATGGTCTCAAAATTTCCGGTCCCTGTTTTTCTTTGTACTTCAAACCCTTTATTGTTCTGCTCCGAAGCGGTCTGCCATTTCAATAAAATGCCTGATTGTCCCTGGCGCTGTGCTTCAAAACCGGTGAGGGTAACGGGTAAAAGCGGACATGTATTTACAATAAGCGCGGTGGTGGAAAATGCATCGCCGGTCACCTGTACGCGTACCCAGAGGTTCCTGTTCTCATAATTAGTGAAGGCGGCGGGAGCGGAAGTGAATGAGCCGTTGCCCGCTGCGGGAACAGCTGCCGGCGCAGTAACAAGTACAACGGGATCACTGGCATCGAGCACACCGTTGGAGGGTACATCGGCATACACGGAATAAGTGGCTGTTTTAGCAGTGGACTGAGAGGCGATGTTCACCGTGTAAGTCCGTGGCAGACAGATAATGGAACCACTCACTAAAGGATCGTTCACAAAGAATCCGTTATTGGGCTTTGCACATTGAACGGCATTATCACTGTTGGAATTGCTGCTCCAGATATCCGCAACTATTTTGGTGGCATTGCTGCAGGCACCGGGGATGGTCATTACAACACCCTGGAGTGTGAACCTGTTCACCGTGTTGATGCCGGTGCCGCTCACATAGGTTTTTACTACAGCAGTAACTGGCAGTATAGTGGCGGTTGGCGCCGTAGAGTAACTTCCGTTGAGTGTAGGGGAAGCTAATGTTGGATTGGTTACCACTACGGTGCCTAACGCGCCTGATAACTGGGCCAGCGTGGGAGGAGCTGCATACGTGAGTTGTGGGTTGGGGTATGCGGACTGTGTCCACACATGTATATTGGTATACTTATTACCGCCATTGTTCACCTGGTCCCAGCTGATGTCTACATTTACCTTACAGTTGCCGCCATTGCTGGTAGCGCTGTTCAGTTTGATGGTGATGTTGGACACCGAGCATGCCTGTGCAATTGATTTCTGGCTTGAAAAAGTGATAAATAATGCGATCACGCAGAGGTGTAGAGTTGCGTTCATGTTTGGGTATTTTTTTTGGTGACAGAATAAAAAAAAATAGGTGCTAGCAATGACAATTTTATTAATAAAGTAAATGTATATTTGTTTTATTTTTTTTATATTAT